>JAEYRT010000263.1 GCA_023435325.1 Pseudomonadota bacterium
GCCTTTGGCAGTTCGGTCAAATTGGTGGCCTTGGCACTCAGTCCTTGGGTGACTGCGGCATCCTTGGCCGCTGCACGCTTGGCCACCTGCTCTTCCACCATGCGCACAAATTTCTTGTACGGTGAGAAAAATGCCTGACCAATGCTGGTCGGATTCTCGATCAGCTTGGTGATGGTGGCATCCCAGTCCTGACCATCGCGGTCATAAAAAATACCGTTACGGCCAACGAAAAGAAAGTCCACATCGCCCGCCGTGAACGCGGCCACGATATTGCGTTTTTCGCCACTGCGGCGGCATTCGCAATACGCCAGATAGACCTTGGCCATACCCGCCAGCGTGGCATGCGCGGCGGAGTCCGTCACATCCACCGTCAGGTCGCAGCTGCGACCATCCAGATACAGCGTACCGGCCTGAAAAGCAGCGCCCTGGCGGCTGTAGAATTGGGCAAAGTTCACGAAGTTGTTCAGCAGCGCCAGCAGGTCACGCTGCAAACGGATCAGCTTTTCCAGCCCGATGACATGGGCACTGTGCTGCTTCTCGTCCTCGTCATGCTGGATCAGCGCCTCCAGCTGGGCCTGCTGATCGCTGGCCAACAGCGCTTGCGCCTCTTCCAGCGTCATGTCCTTAACGGGAGAGCTGGGGCGCTCCGTCCACCAGGACTGGCATTCCGCCAGCTGTGCCTTGAGGTGTGCCCACTGTGCGGCAGACAAACTTTCGGTGTCGCCCAGCAAGGGTTGCACGACTTTCTGTCGCAGCGCCTGGACGGCGCCCGCCCACGCAGGGTTGATGCCCTGTACCAGCGGCAAATCGCCCCCGGCCACGATAGGTGCCAGCGGCAGCGCAGCAATGGCTTCATCGCTTTGGCTGAGCATGTGCGTGGACAGGGCTGCATAGCCTTCCACCGTGGGGCTCAGCGGCACCAGGGCGTTGGCGTCAAATGCGGCCAGTCGCGTGCGTGCGAAAAAGTCTTCGACCTTGGCTTGCACGGCATTCAAGGCCTGAACGGCCTCAATGGCCTGCTCCTGGGATGGCAGGGCACAGGTGTTGGCGCTCGCTCGTACATGCCAGTCGGCCATGGCACGCACATCGGTAAAGAAATTGTCCAGCTGTGCGCGGCCCAGGCCCGGCTGTTCGTCGCAGCCTGTGGAAGTGCCGTAGGCCTCCATGATGCGCGCCACCAGTGCGGCCAGCTCTGGTTGATCGCCCAGGGTCACGGGGTTCAGAATGCCGTCCCCGTTGAAAGGCATGGCATTGAGCGATACCAGGCGCTGCTGCACATCAAGCAGCGATACCGACTGCGCGCCCTCCCGGCCGGACAAGGCCAGAATGCGGCGGGCCTCGTCATACAGCGCCTGTCCTTGCTCGCTATCGGTGCGAATGCTGTCCAGCTGCAACACGTCCGAGCCCGTGGTCAGCACATCCGGGTTCTGCACCATGGCAACCGCCCATTCGCAGGCCTCGACCAACTCCGGCGCGCGAATGCGGCCGTCCGCATCCTTGTCGATCAGGTCCAGCGTGGCACTGTCAAACTCAATCCCGCGCGTGGGACAGGCCAGGGCCACCCACAGTTTCTGGTCCAGTTGGCCAATGTTTGCGATATCTGCACCGGTGCGGATCAAGACCTGATCCACGCCTCCGGCGCGGAAAAACTGCCACTCGTGTTTTGTTTGCATGGAACACTGACTCTTTAGAAGAATTGCTGCAGAGTGGCGCAATCAGCCGGCCCCACTCACCCTAACCCGCAAGTGTAAAAGCACCGCGAACGGATACTGCTTTGTCCATGACACCCCTGGTGTGCACAGGACCAAACAGACATTGTTTGACAATTCCAGATGGCCTTAGCTTGCTGGCAAGGGCATGCCACAATCGGTCGCATGCCAGCGACGCCTCCCCGCTCCCCAGCTTTCACACCTGCGCCCAATTCCAGCGACGCAGGCATCATGCCCGAACTCTACCGCTTGAGTGTCGGCCCCATCGGGGCTGCCTATTATCAGCAACATTTCCAGCGTTTCGAGAGCATGGGCAAGGCCGTGCCCACCTGGAACCATGGCGCCGCATTTTTCACACTGGCCTGGTTGCTGCTGCGCAAGCTGTGGCGCCCTGCGGCCATTTATGCCGCTTTGCTGGTCAGCTGTGTGCTGGTGTGGTGGTACGGCATCCATGGGAAGCTGCCACTGGCGGCCGAGATTTCGGTCTGCGCCATCAGCCTGTTGCTGCTGTGCGTTCTGCCCGGTTTTTTGGGGACTGCGCTGTACTACCAGCACATTCGCAACCAGACACTCCAGACCTTGGGCAAAGCCAGTTCTCTGGCGCAGGCGCGTGTCATGCTGTCCAACGATGCCCCCACCAAGGAACGCCTGCAGGTTGCAGCCGTCGTCCAGGCGCTGGTGGCAGCCGCGATAGCCGGTCTGGCATTCTTTCAAATGGATGCGCCGGATTCCCGGCCTGCGGTGCCTGTTTCCGTAGGGCCGCCAAACATTGTGATTCCTTCTGTGGAAAGCCTGCGTGCGCAGCAACCGCAAGCGTTCACGCCCAGTGCGGCCCTGCCCGTCGTGGAAACGGCTCCCGCAGCTCCAGCCCCTATTGCGCCAGCGCAAACGGAGGAAGCCCCGGCAACGCAAGCCCCCACCAGCAAAGAAGACGAACTGTCCATCGTACAGCTGGCCCAGGCAGTGCCTGCCTCGGGCGCTGCAGCAGCCATCGTCGCGGCCACCCAGCCTGCCAATGCAACCAACGCAGCACCGCCCCTGCAGCCCCAGCCAAGCGCCTCCGCCAGCAAGACCGCCCCTGCGGCACACACGGCACACACCAGCGAAGTTCCAAGCAAGCGCGCCGTGGGCGCTTCCAGAC
>JAEYRT010000300.1 GCA_023435325.1 Pseudomonadota bacterium
GCGCAGGGGCAGCACGGCCTGGGTTTCCTTGTCGCGACCCATCTTGGCCGAGCCACCGGCGGAGTCACCTTCCACCAGGAACACTTCATTGACGGCAATGTCGCGGCTTTCGCAGTCAGTGAGCTTGCCGGGCAGCACGGCCACGCCCGAGCCCTTGCGCTTTTCGATATTCTGTCCGGCTTTCTGACGGATCTGTGCAGCCTTGATGGCCAACTCCGCCAGCTTCTTGCCATATTCCACATGGGCGTTGAGCCACAACTCCATGGCGGGTTTCACAAAACCGGAGACCAGACGCACGGCGTCGCGGCTGTTGAGCTTTTCATTGACCTGCCCCTGGAACTGAGGGTCCAGCACCTTGGCCGAAAGCACAAAGCTGGCGCGGGCGAACACGTCGTCCGGCATGAGCTTGACACCCTTGGGCAGCAACGCATGCAACTCGATAAAGCCTTTCACAGCCTGGAACAGACCATCCCGCAGGCCGCTTTCGTGGGTGCCGCCGGCGGTGGTGGGAATCAGGTTCACATAACTCTCGCGCATGGGCGCACCGAGTTCCGTGAACGCCAGACACCAGGCCGCACCTTCGCCTTCGCTGAAGGTGTCGTTGTGCTTGTCGGCAAAGCCTGCGCCTTCGAGCAAGGGAATCACAGGATCAGCAGCCAAGGTTTGCGAGAGGTAATCCTTCAGACCGCCCTTGTATTGCCACTGCTGAACGTCCTTGTTCTTCTCGTTGGTCAGTGTCACGCTCACGCCGGGCATGAGCACCGCCTTGGAGCGCAACAAGTGCACCAGCTCGCCCATGGGCAGGCTGGCACTGTCGAAGTATTTGGCATCGGGCCAGACACGCACGGTCGTGCCTTGCTTGCGTTCGCCAGCGGCCAGGGCGCGTGTGGACAAAGCTTCCACCACATCACCGCCCGAGAAAGCCAAGGTGGCCACCTTGCCTTCGCGGTGCACCGTGACTTCCAGACGTGTGGCCAATGCATTGGTCACCGACACGCCCACGCCATGCAGACCACCGGAGAAGCTGTAGGCTCCGCCATTGCCTTTGTCCAACTTGCCGCCCGCGAGCAGGCGGGTGAAGACCAGCTCCACCACGGGAGCACCTTCTTCAGGGTGCAGACCAAAGGGAATGCCACGGCCGTCATCCTCCACACTGACAGAGCCGTCGGTGTGCAAGGTGACTTTGATTTTCTTGCCGTATCCGGCCAGGGCTTCGTCGGCCGCGTTATCAATCACTTCTTGCAATATGTGCAAGGGATTGTCCGTGCGGGTGTACATGCCAGGACGTTGCTTGACGGGCTCCAGGCCCTTGAGAACGCGAATTGAGCCTTCCGAATAGGCGGATGCAGAAGTAGAGGGTTTAGCTGCCATGGGGGCGGATTGTAGTTCCGGCCACAGCTCAGTGCTGGATAAATCCACAGTAACCAAGATTGTCTCCATGTTGTCTGGACGGCATCGTGCCATTCGATGGCTGATTTGCGCAATCCGTATCCCGAAAGTTGCAGCTTTTCCCAAGCGCTTTGGCTACATTGCTTGCCATGCAAAACAACACACAACAATCATCGACACAACGCCTGCCCATGCTCCAGGTGTTGTTGTGCGGAGGCATGGTGGTCACCCTGGCCATGGGCATACGCCATGGCTTCGGCCTGTGGCTGCAGCCCATCACCCAGGACATGGGCTGGACGCGCGAGAGCTTTTCGCTGGCGATTGCCATCCAGAACCTCTCCTGGGGCATTTTTGGCATTTTCGTCGGCATGATTGCCGACCGCATCGGCGCCTTCAAGGTGCTCATCGGTGGCTCCATCCTCTACGCCCTGGGATTGGTGGGCATGGCGCTGGCACCGACCACCCTGCTGTTTGCCCTGTTTGCAGGTCTGATGATTGGTGCGGCCCAGGCAGGCACGACCTATGCGGTGATTTATGGGGTGCTGGGGCGGCAAATTCCCGTGGAGCGGCGCAGCTGGGCCATGGGCGTCACGGCGGCGGCGGGTTCTTTCGGCCAGTTCTTCATGGTCCCCGTGGAGGGCGTGCTGATCGGCAGTTTCGGCTGGAGCAATGCCCTGCTGATCCTGGCCGTGATGGCACTGATCATTGCCGTGCTGGCCTTTGGTCTGCGCGAGCCGGGCTTTGCCGGTGGTCAGACACCGCACCGTGAACAGACCATTGCCCAGGCGCTGAAGGAGGCCTGGACCACCCCGAGCTTTGTGCTGCTGCTGGCGGGCTACTTCGTCTGCGGGTTTCAGGTCATGTTCATCGGCGTGCACATGCCCAGCTATCTCAAGGACTTCGGCATGGCGCCGCATGTGGCCAGCATTGGCTTGGCGCTGGTAGGGCTGTTCAATATCTTCGGCACCTATCTGGCAGGCAACCTGGGGCAGAAGTTCCCCATGCACAAGCGCTACGTGCTGTCGGGCATTTACGGCATGCGCTCAGTGGTCACCGTGCTGTTTTTGCTGGCGCCGCTGTCGGAATGGTCGGTCTACATGTTCACCGCCGCCATGGGCTTTCTGTGGCTGTCCACCGTGCCCCTGACCAACGCCACGATTGCGCAGATCTTTGGTGTGCAGCACCTGTCCATGCTGGGTGGCTTTGTCTTCTTCAGCCACCAGATCGGCAGCTTCATGGGTGTCTGGCTGGGCGGCTCCCTGTATGACACCAACGGCAACTACGACATGGTGTGGTACATCTCGATTGCGCTGGGCATTTTTGCAGCCTTGGTCAATTTGCCCATCCGCGAAGCGGCCTTGCAGCGCCAACCCGTGGCAACCACCGCATAATTGCCAGTTATGAACACCTCCACCACTTCCAACACCCCTGTGCTGCGCCCCTGGCAGCGCGCAGTGCTGTGGGCCGTGGTGCTGCTCGCCTTGCTGGGGGTGTTTGCCCTGTACACCCAGCCGCAATTCATGATCACACTCGCAGACCAGGTTTGGGCCTGCTTCTGAGCCAGGGAATGACTCCCGGCGGCATGTCCGGGAGATTTCCTTGCAGCGCATTGTCATCACTGGCGCCTCCGACGGCATCGGCGCCCAGATCGCACACCAGCTGGCTCACCACCATCACGCAGGGGTGCACCTGGTCTTGGCGGCCCGCAACATCACCAACTTGGAGGCTGTTGCCACGGACTGCCGCAGCGCTCAGGCGCAGGTCACCATCATCCCGACCGACGTCGCCGACGAAGCCCAGTGTCGCGCCCTGATTGCGCAAAGCGTGCAGGCCATGGGCGGCATTGATGTATTGGTGAACAACGCGGGCATCTCGGCCCACGCCATGTTCAGCGAGGTCAGCGCCGAGCATCTGCCCTGGTATGAACAGCTGATGCGCGTGAACTTCTGGGGCAGCGTATGGTGCACGCATGCTGCCTTGGAGCATCTGCAGGCCTCGCGCGGGCGCATCGTGGCAGTGTCATCTCTGGCGGGACTGGTCGGCGTGCCGGGGCGCACCGCCTACAGCGCCAGCAAATTTGCCATGGGAGGCTTTTTTGAAGCCTTGCGCACCGAACTCAGGCCCACGGGCGTGAGCGTGACCGTGGCCTATCCGGGCGTGGTGGACACGCGCATTCGCTACCACGGCTTCAATGCCCAGGGGCAGCCCGCCGGGGTGAGCGGGCTCAAGGAAGACAGGGCCATGCCTGTAAGCGAATGTGCGCGTCGCATCATTGCGGGCATGGAGGCGCGCAAGCGCGAGGTGGTGATGACCAGCCAGGGCCAGCTGGGGCGATTCATCAAATTGCTGGCGCCCGGTCTGGTGGAAAAGATGGCGCTGGCAGCGCTCAAGCATGAAATAAAAGCTCACTAGCGCAACATCTTGAGACCTCGTGCTGCCTTTATAGTCAACACCCTATGACTTCCAACATGAGCACTCCGGCCGCAGCACACATGACGGCGGCGCCTTCCGAATGGATCCAGCGCTTTCACCATCTGCTGCCGCCAACCGCAAGGGTGCTGGACGTTGCGTGTGGCAGCGGACGTCATGCCGCCTACCTTGCCTCTTTAGGCCACCACGTGACCGGTGTGGATCGGGATGCATCGGCGCTGGACCAGTTGCCCGCTTCCGTCACGGCCGTGCATGCGGACATCGAAAACGATGCCTGGCCGCTGTCGTACGAACAGTTTGATGCCGTCGTGGTGACCAACTATCTGTGGCGGCCGCTGTGGCCCCAGATTCTGGGCAGCGTGCGCAGCGGCGGGGTGCTGATCTACGAAACCTTTGCGCAAGGCAACGAGGCCTATGGCAAGCCTTCGCGCCCTGACTTTTTGCTGGCGCCCGGAGAGTTGCTCAAAGTCTGCACCGGCTGGCAGATCGTGGCTTACGAACACGGCATGCGCCGACTGCCCGAGCGCGTAGTGCAGCGCATGGTGGCCATCAAGCCTCTGGGTGGCGACGACCTGCCCGCAGCGCCCCTGT
Organism: Pseudomonadota bacterium; assembly: GCA_023435325.1. Classification (GTDB taxonomy): domain Bacteria; phylum Pseudomonadota; class Gammaproteobacteria; order Burkholderiales; family Burkholderiaceae_C; genus Comamonas. Next base: position 4,411 of record JAEYRT010000300.1, read on the forward strand.
TTGCGTAATACGCCACGGCGCCTCGGCGTCACTGCGCCAAGAACATCCGGCGCTGAGGCTTCGTCTTGACCAGAAAAGCTCTGGGTTACGCCAGCCCACACGCCGTTGCGGCAGGCCGTGCACGGAACTTTTCATCTGTGTTTTTCTCGAAAACAAGAGCAGCTTAGACTTTGTTTTCAGGCACTTCAGATATAAAAATATCTGAAATGCTTTTGCCATCAGCGTTGACAGCTATTTCTTTCTTGGAAAATACCTCCAGACATGCTGCCAATCCATGTTGCCTAGGGTCAACGCGCACGCATTGCTTGCAGCGCATGCTGGCACAGTCGTTAGAATGCCCTTTTCCCGTTTTCTCTTGCGGTCATGACCACATCTACAGTCGCCTTGAAAGGCAGTATCGTTGCCCTTGTCACCCCCATGCATGAGGACGGTAGCGTCGACTACCCCAGCCTGCGAAAACTGATCGACTGGCACGTTGCCGAAGGCACCAACTGCATTGGTGTCGTGGGCACCACCGGCGAGTCGCCCACGGTGAATGTGGAAGAACACTGCGAAATCATCCGCGTGGCCGTGGAGCAAGCGGCTGGCCGCGTGCCCGTGATGGCCGGTTGCGGCGCCAACAGCACGCACGAAGCGATTGAACTGGCCAAGTACGCCAAAAAAGTGGGTGCAGACAGCCAGCTGCAAGTGGTGCCCTACTACAACAAGCCTACGCAGGAAGGCCAGTACCAGCACTTCAAGGCAATTGCCGAAGCCGTGGGTGATCTGCCCATGATGCTCTACAACGTACCTGGCCGCTCCAGTGCCGACATGCTGCACGACACCGTGCTGCGCCTGGCGCAAATCGATTCCATCTTTGGCATCAAGGAAGCCACCGGCAACATCGAGCGCGCCCAATGGCTGATTCGCGATGTGCCGCAGGGCTTTGGCGTGTACTCCGGTGACGATCCCACCGCCGTGGCGCTGATGCTGTGCGGTGGCCACGGCAATGTGTCCGTGACGGCCAACGTGGCGCCCCGCCTGATGAGCGAGCTGTGCGCTGCAGCGCTGGCCGGCAACACCCAGCGTGCCATGGAGATCCAGTTCCAGCTGATGTCACTGCACAAGCATCTGTTCATTGAGGCCAATCCCATCCCCGTGAAATGGGCCGTGGCACGCATGGGCCACTGCGGCGGCACGCTGCGCCTGCCCATGACCGAACTTTCTGCAGCCAACCAGCCTGTGGTAGAAAACGCGCTGCGCGATGCAGGCTTGATCTAACTCGCACTGCTTTACTGTCTTTGCATCACCCGAGGAATTTCCGCGTGAAAGTGACCCAAACTACCGCCCGCTTGAGCCTGATCGGCCTGGCTGTTGCACTGTCTGCCTGCTCGGTTATCGAAGAAAGCAAGATCGACTACAAAAGCGCCAAGAAGGCCAGCACGCTGGAAGTGCCCCCGGACCTGACGCAGCTGACCAAGGACACCCGCTACAGCGCCGCGCCTGACAGCTCCGTGTCTGCCGTGGCACTGCAGGCCGCCAATCAGACCCAGGTGCCCACCGTTGAGCGTGCAGCGCCTTTAAAGGTGGGCGACGTGGAAATCCTGCGCGATGGCAACAAGCGCTGGCTGCTGATCAACCGTCCTGCAGAGCAGCTGTGGGAGCCCACCCGCGAGTTCTGGCTGGACCATGGCTTCAACCTGTCCCAGGAGAAACCTGATCTGGGCATCATCGAAACCGACTGGGCCGAAAACCGCGCCAAGCTGCCGCAGGACATCATCCGCGCCACCTTGGGCAAGGTGTTCGACTCGCTGTACTCGACCAGCGAGCGCGATCGCTTCCGCACCCGCCTGGAGCGCCGTGCCGACGGCAAGACCGAAATCTTCATCACCCACCGCGGTATGGAAGAGGTCTACAGCAACACCAACAAGGACGCCACCGTCTGGCAACCCCGTGCGGCTGACCCCGAGCTGGAAACCGAATTCCTGCGCCGCCTGATGATCAAGCTGGGCACGACCGAAGAGCAGTCGCGCGCGCTGGTGGCGGCCGATCAGGCAACCGCAGTGCAGGCAGCTCCCGCAGGCAAGATCGTCACCATCAACGGCCAACCCGCTGTGCAACTGGACGAGCCTTTTGATCGCGCCTGGCGCCGCGTGGGCGTGGCACTGGACCGCACGGGCTTCACGGTCGAAGACCGCAATCGTTCCGAGGGCCTGTACTACGTGCGCTACGTGGCACCCAACCCCGACATGGAAACCAAGAAGGGCTGGTTCAGCAATCTGTTCAGCTCCAAGCCCGAGAACAAGCCCGGCCAGTACCAGATTGCCGTACGCAGCGCAGGCAACCAATCCACGGTGACGGTGCTGGATGCCAAGGGGCAACCTGAAACCACCCAGGCCGCCCAGCGCATCGTGCGCGTGATTGCCGATGATCTGAAGTAAGCGAGCACATAGCGCATAGCGCCGGCTACCCTTCAAGGTCAGTCTCAAAAAAACCGCTCCCTTTGCAGGTGAGCGGTTTTTTTATGCCAGCACTTTGTCTCTTGCAAAGAAAAATCCGCTGCGCATGCACGCAGCGGATTCCTCTTCATTCACAACCCCGACGCCGTGCGCCGGAGTCTCGCCCCCCCAATTACTTGGCAGCTTCGATGGCGGACTTGGCAGCCTCTGCAGCCTTGTCGGCTTCTGCCTTGGCAGCTTCCACAGCCTGATCTGCCTGGGCCTTGGCGGCATCTACAGCGTTCTGTACGTCAGTCTGTGCCTGCTCGGCTGCTTGCTCCACCTTGCCAGCAGCGCTTTCAGCAGCAGCGCTGGCTTGTGCGGCAGCCTGGTTTGCAGCTTCAGCAGCTTGCTGAGCAACGGGAGCGGCAGGTGCTTCGGCAGCAGGTGCAGGTGCTTCCACAGCGGGAGCAGCAGGCGCTACAGGGGCCTCTTCCTTCTTGCCGCACGCAACCAAAGCAGCAGAAGCAATGACGGTAGCCAAGATGAGAGAGTTTTTCATATTCAGACCTCAAAGGTGAAAGGTAGAGAGATGGAGGCGCATACACGTGAAGCAGCGTTCCTGTCACCAGCAGCGACCTTTTTTTATGTGTGGATTCACTGCTGGGTTCTCTTCCTCAACGGGGCAGCTGTAGGCCCCGTTTACAAAATCGGCGCTGAATTTGTAACAAATTTGCCGCGCTCTCAGGTAGGTACGTTGTCGGCCCAGCCTGCATCCACCCATTCGGACAGCAGCCCCAGGGCATCGTCACTGAATTGCTGCACTTCGCGTTCGCTCAGGACACGGGTGTCGGCCAGCTTTTGCATCAGCTTGGCGTCCTTGCCACCGGCCAGATAACTCTCACCATTGATGAAGATGTGTTTGGCGTCGTACATCATGCGCGTGCGTCGATTCAGGCGCACACCTTCAATCATGGCAAAGCCTTCTGCCGGTTCAAACCAGACATTGGGCTTGGGGTCGGTCATGTATTCGCCCAGGGCGCGCTCCAGCGCCAAAGGCTCGGCCAGCGCCTTCTTCAGGGCTTCGCGGGCAAAGTCATACATGCCTTCAGGAATCAGGCCAGGAGTGGCCACTGCCGCTTGCTTGGGGTCCTTGTAGACCACCTCTTTGGGACATTCGTCCGGTGCATCGGACATGCGCAAGAAAATTTCCCGCGCCATCTCGTCCTGCTTGGGCGAGCGAAAGCCGATGGAATACGTCATGCATTCACCGCCTTCGGCAATGCCATCGTGCGCCCACTTCGGGGGCAGATACAGCATGTCGCCGGGCTCCAGCACAAACTCTTCTTCGGGCGTGAAGTTGGTCAGGATTTTCAGCGGCACGCCTTCTTGCAAGCTGAAATCCTTCTGGCGGCCGATGCGCCAGCGGCGCTTGCCATGGGCTTGCAGCAGGAACACATCGTAGTTGTCGAAGTGCGGGCCGACGCCTCCCTGATCAGTGGCAAAGCTGATCATCAGATCATCCATGCGCGCATCAGGCACAAAGCGGAATTGCTGCAGCAACTCGTGCGCTGATTCACTGTGCAAGTCCACGCCCTGGATCAGCGCGGTCCAGCCCTGCTTGGTCAGCGCAGGAAAAGCGCGGCGCGAGAACGGCCCGTGCGAGAGTTTCCACTGCCCCTCTCCCAACTGTTCGATCAGGCGCGACTCCACCCCCTCCTCACCGGCCATGGCCAGCAGTTCCGCACGGCTCAGAATGGGCTTGAAACCGGGCATGGCCTGGCGAATCAGCAAAGGCTTCTTGTGCCAGTAGGTACGCATGAATTTCTCGGGCGAAATACCGCCCAGCAGCGTCAAGGGAGCTTTGGTGTCCATGAAGTTTCTCGTTGTCGTAGCAGCAGCGCGCAGCCCAGGCCTTGCGCCGCTGGCAAAAGAAAGCGCCAGCACCTCCAGGGTGCAGGCGGAGTGCAGCTATTTTCCTATGGATGAAGGCGCCGCCACTTTGCGCGGTCGCAAGGCCAAGGCATGCCTGGGGTCTGCGCACTTTTGTCCATGCCGTCCATGGTCCATGACCGCACCGGTACAATCGCCCGCTCTCTGGCCGCCTGCGTCCACCGCTTGCAGCCCACTCATCACAAGAAGGTATGGATATGGAAATCACCCCTCAATGCGTGGTCGCGCTGACCTGGACCCTCAAAGACACTCTGGGCGATGAACTGGACGTGCTGGACGAGCCTGTGGAGTTTCTCGTCGGCGGCGACGATTTGCTCAAGCGCATCGAAGAAGCGCTGCAAGGCCACACCGTCGGCGACAAGCTGCAGCTGCATCTGGAGCCCGAGGACGCATTTGGCGACTATGTCGACACCCTGATCTTTCTGGAAAAGCGCGAACTGTTCCCCCAGGAACTGGAAGAAGGCATGACCTTTGAGGGCAGCGCCTTGCCCAAGGGTTGCAACCCCGAAGCCCCCAAAGATGCGCTGTATACCGTGACCGACATCTACCCCGAGCACGTGGTACTGGACGGCAACCACCCCTTGGCTGGCATTGCCCTGCGCATTGAATTGAAAGTGGAGCATGTGCGCGAAGCCACGGAAGAAGAGATCGGCCGTGGCAGCGCAGGCACGGGTTTTTTCCGCATTGCACCGCCACCCGCCCCCGGCAACCACACCCTGCATTGAGCAATATTTTTATAAAAACATAGCTGCTAGTGCTTATCTAGCAAGGATTTCATAATAAAAACTATCTGAAATCCCTATTCAACAAGCGTAAGCAGCTACAAAAAAAAGCCTGCAACCATTATCGGCATGCAGGCTTTTTGCTTTCAACCAGCGGTCAATTATTGTTTGCCAGTCGAGCCGTAGCCACCTTCGCCGCGTTCGGACACGGCTTCAAACTCTTCCACCACGTTGAACGCAGGCTGCACCACGGGCACGATCACCAGCTGCGCCAGGCGGTCCATGGGCTGCAGCGTGAAGGCCGTCTGCGAACGATTCCAGGCGCTGACCATGAGCTGGCCCTGGTAATCCGAATCGATCAGACCCACCAAATTGCCCAGCACAATGCCGTGCTTGTGACCCATGCCCGAGCGCGGCAGGATCATGGCTGCGTAGCCAGGGTCTTTCAAATACATGGCCATGCCGGTGGGAATCAACTGCCACTGGCCGGGCTCCAGCGTCACTGGCGCGTCAATGCAGGCGCGCAAATCCAGGCCAGCGCTGCCGGGCGTGGCGTAAGCGGGCATGTTCTCGCGCAGGCGCGCATCCAAAATTTTGATATCTACTTGCATGGGCGGGGATGGTAAAGGCTTGGCAGTAGGCTTTGCTAAGCCTTGGTCTGAAACGCCGGTAGCCGACGCGCAAGTTCAGCCACCAACTGGCGACCCAATTCCGTTTTGCTGGCACGCGGTAACTCGCGGTGCCCGTTGGCATCCACCAACAGCAAGGCATTGTCATCTTGCCCAAACGTGGCCGGACCAATATTGCCCACCAGCAACGGCACGCCTTTGCGCACACGCTTGGCCGTGGCATGTGCCAGCAGATCGTGACTTTCTGCCGCAAAGCCGACACAGTACAGATCACCGCTTTGCGCACGCTGGGACTGAGCCACAGTAGCCAGAATGTCCGGGTTCTCCACAAACTGCAGCGCAGGCACATCACCCGAGCCATCTTTTTTGATCTTCTGGTCGGCCGCATTCGCAGGGCGCCAGTCCGCAACCGCCGCGGTGGCAATGAAAATGGAGGCGTGGCCCACCTGAGATTGCACGGCGTCCAGCATCTGCAGGGCGGACTTCACATTGATGCGCTGCACGCCACGCGGTGTAGGCAAATGCACAGGGCCAGCGACCAGCGTCACTTCAGCGCCCGCAGCCTTGGCTGCTGCGGCAATCGCAAAACCCATCTTGCCGCTGGACAGGTTGGTGATACCGCGCACCGGATCAATCGCTTCAAACGTGGGGCCAGCGGTGATGAGCAGCTTTTGCCCGGCCAGCACCTTGGGCGCAAAAAAGGCGGCAATCTCTTCCAGCAACTCTTCAGGCTCCAGCATGCGGCCGTCTCCGGTTTCGCCACAAGCCTGCTCGCCCACGCCTACACCCAGTA
>JAEYRT010000304.1 GCA_023435325.1 Pseudomonadota bacterium
AGCCCGGTGAGATCGCCGTGAAGGGGCCGCAGGTGATGGCCGGCTACTGGCAGCGCCCCGATGAAACGGCCAAGGTCATGACGGCGGATGGCTACTTTCTGACGGGTGATATCGGCACCATGGATGAGCGAAGCTTCATCAAGATCGTGGATCGCAAAAAGGACATGGTGCTGGTCAGCGGCTTCAATGTCTACCCGAACGAAGTGGAAGATGTGGTGGCCATGTGCCCTGGCGTCATGGAGTGCGCCGTTGTGGGTGTGCCCGATGAGAAAACCGGAGAGGCCGTGAAGCTGGTGGTCGTGAAGAAGGACGAAAGCTTGACCGAAGAGGTGCTGCGCAAGTTCTGTCGTGAGAATCTGACGGGCTACAAGCAGCCGCGCATCATCGAGTTCCGCACGGAATTGCCCAAGACGCCGGTAGGCAAGATCTTGCGCCGTGAGCTGCGTTAAGCACACTGTCTTACACTTCAGCGAACTTTGCAGCGGCCCTTCGGGGCCGTTTTTCATGGATTTCTGTCTTCTACGCTGTCATGACGCTTGCTATCTTGAGTGCCCTTCCTGAAGAACAACACGGGATCGCCGATGCCCTGCAGCACGTCCGGGAGGTGCGTCGCGCAGGGCGCAACTTTGTGTGCGGTCAGTGGCAGGGGCACGAGGTCGTGCTGGGCCTGACCGGCATTGGCAAGGTGGCGGCGGCGACAACGGCCACCGCCATGCTGGAGTTCTTCGGTGCGCAAAAGCTGGTGTTTACCGGGGTGGCCGGAGGGATTGGCGAAGGGGTGCAGGTGGGTGATGTGATCGTGGCGCAGCACTTCCTGCAGCACGATATGGATGTGCGCCCCCTGTTTTCCCGTTGGCAGGTGCCTGGCTATGACAGCCTGTGCTTTGCGTGCAACCAGGACATGGTGCAGATGCTGCAAACGGCGGCGCAAAGTTGTACGGCCGTGGCCGCTACATGGCAGGAGCCCCTGCTGCAAGGCCGCCAGCCGCGCGTGCATACCGGTTTGATCGTCAGTGGCGATCAGTTCATTGTGTCTGCAGAGACTTCACGGGCCATCCATGGCGATCTGATGGCGGTGGGCCTGCAGCCCCTGGCCGTGGAAATGGAGGGCGCAGCCATTGCACAGGTGTGTGCCGACTACCAGGTGCCATTCGCCGCCGTGCGCACGGTTTCTGATCGGGCAGATGACGATGCCCATACAGACTTTCCGGCCTTTGTTCAACAAGTGGCCAGCCGTTACGCCCAGCACATCATTCGGGAAACTGTTGCTATATCGCGAATTTAGCGATGGGCAGCGCAGAAAAAATGCTTTATTTTGCCTTTAGCAAAAGATGAATTGCAAAAAAAGCAACATTTTTCTGCAACATCTGTAATTGCAGCTTTGTTTGCGATAAATGGCTTCTCTGGCCTCCTGTTTTTGACTTGTTTCTTTTTCGGTTTCCCGCCATTTTATGAAGCCTCAGACCTCGGCCAGTTCGGCTAACTACTCCTCGCGCAGCCGTTCTGTGGCGCGCCGTGTCACTGCCATTGGCATTTGCATGATGGCCGTGATTTTGCTGGCCTTGAGTTTGGCAGTTTCCTACATCAGCACCAGCACCGTGCGCGAGCAACTGCGCGCCAGCGTGGCCCATGCCACCGAAGGGCTGGTGGCATCCATCAATGCGGTGGAGCAGGCCAACCGCCAAACGGTGGAGCGTGCGTCCCAGGCTTTTGGCCGCTATTTCTCCGGAACGATGGTCCTGGAGCCCACATCCGGCACTTTGTTTTCGGATGGGGTGCCGCTCAATGATGATTTCTTCGTCGTGGATAAATTCAGCGAAGACACCGGGGGCGTGGCAACCATTTTTGCGCGCAAGGGAGAGGATTTCGTGCGCATCACGACCTCCTTGCGCAATTTGCAGGGCGAGCGCGTGATGCACACCACGCTGGACCGCAACCACCCCGCCTATCCCCTGATGCTGGCAGGTCAAAGCTACATCGGCCGCGCCAACCTGTTTGGCAAGCCGTACATGACCGCTTATGAGCCCATGCGCGACGCTGCAGGGAACATCATCGGCATTTTGTTCGTCGGAACGGATTTGTCGGCGTTCCAGGAAGCCATCCAGCAGCAAGTGGCCAACACCCGTTTGTTCGATCATGGTGGCGCCATGGTGATCGCGCCCGGGGCTGCGCTGGAGCAGGCCACATTTGAAGCCCATAGCGTCCACCGGGGCAAAAAGGTGCTGGACGTCTATCCGCAAGGCCGCACCACGCTGGAGCGCCTGGCGGCCAGCAGCGATGGATTTGCCGCGGACATCATGCCGCTGCTGCCCAACCAGGGGGCACAGCCTTGGGCGGTCATGCGCCAGACCCAGGCCGGCTGGTGGGTGATCACAGAAGTCTCGGACGATGAAGCCATGGCGGCGCAGCGCCAAGCCCTGAAAATGCTCTGGGTTGCCATGGCCGCTGCTCTGGCTGCACTGGCGGCCGGTCTGCTGTTCGCCCTGCGCCGCGGAGTGACCGCGCCCTTGCGCGAGCTGACACAGGCGATCACGCTGGTTGCGCAGGGTGATTTGACCAAACCATTTTCCAGCCACCGTCGTGATGAAGTGGGCGACCTGGTGCGCGAAGTTGAGGGCATGCGCCAGCGTTATGTGGAAATGCTGCGCCAGGTACATGTCGCCGCACACAGCATTGCCAGCGCCAGCAGCCAGATTGCCCAGGGCAATGGCGATCTGGCCGAGCGCACGGAAAGCACGGCCACCCGCCTGGCCCGCTCGGCACAGAGCATTGAAGAGGTCACGCACGGGGTGCGCCAGTCTGCCGATGCGGCCTTGCAGGCCCACCAGCTTTCGGCATCTGCCGTGGAAGTCGCTTCGCGCGGCGGGCAGGTGGTGAGCAACGTTGTGTCCACCATGGACGACATCAACCACAGCAGCCGCAAGATTGGCGACATCATCGGCGTGATCGACGGCATTGCCTTCCAGACCAATATCCTGGCGCTGAACGCCGCGGTGGAAGCGGCGCGTGCGGGTGAGCAAGGCCGTGGTTTTGCGGTGGTGGCTGGCGAGGTGCGCTCGCTGGCACAGCGCAGCGCGGAAGCGGCCAAAGAGATCAAGGCCCTGATCAGCACCTCGGTGGAAAAGGTGGAATCCGGCGCGCAGCTGGTGGAGAACGCAGGCCTGACCATGCAAGAGATCGTCAGCTCCGTGCAGCGCATGGGCGACATCATTGGCGAGATCTCTGCAGCGGCCAGCGAGCAGGCCCAGCGCATCAGCCAGGTCAATCAGGATGTCACCGAGCTGGATCAGCTGACCCAGCAAAATGCTTCGCTGGTGGAAGAGTCGGCCGCCGCCTCCCAAAGCATGCGCGATCAGGCAACGCGCCTGGAAGGTTCGGTCAGCGTGTTCAAACTGCCGGACTCGGCGGCAGTTCCAGCGCTGACCCAGTACTGATCAAGCCTGACACCAGGCATCTGACACCCTTGCGAGCCCGCTGCAGCCTTGGCTGTAGCGGGCTTTTCAATTGGCGCACAATGCATGGTATCTGCGGCCTTTGCGCCGCCATGCCATTGGAGGTTCGCCATGAACGCACGCATTCCTTCCAGCGCTTTGGACACCGCTCAGGCGCTGGAACACGTCAGCCGCAAATGGGACCACGATATCGTGGGCCAGCTCAAGGATTACATCGCCATTCCTGCGAAGTCACCGATGTTCGCGCCCGACTGGGAGCAGCAGGGGCTGCTGGACACCGTTCTGCGCAACGCCGCTGCATGGGTGGAAGCGCAGAAGGTCGAAGGCCTGAAGCTGGAGATCGTGCGCATGCCGGGCCGCACCCCTGTGCTGTTCTTTGAAGTGGCGGGCACCCAGCCCAACGCCAACAATGCCGACAGCCCCACGGTGCTGATGTATGGCCACCTGGACAAGCAACCCGAATTCGAAGGCTGGCGCAGCGATCTGGGCCCCTGGACCCCCAAGTACGAGGACGGCAAGCTCTATGGCCGCGGCGGGGCGGACGATGGTTATGCGGTGTATGCCAGCATTGCCGCTGTGCAGGCGCTCAAGAGCCAGCACGTCCTGCATCCGCGCATCGTGGGCCTCATTGAAACCGCGGAAGAAAGCGGCTCGGCCGACCTGCTGCCCTATATCGACATGTTGCGCCCTCGGCTGGGTGCGGTGGAGTTGGTGATCTGCCTGGACAGCGGAGCGGGCAACTACGACCAGCTGTGGCTGACCACCAGCCTGCGCGGCATGGCCAGCGGCACCTTGAAGGTCGAGATCCTGACCGAAGGCGTGCACTCGGGGGATGCTTCGGGCGTGGTGCCTTCGTCCTTTCGCATCATGCGCCAGGTGCTCGATCGCCTGGAAGACAGCAAGACCGGGCGCATGTTGCCCGCCAGTTTCCATTGCGAAGTTCCGGCCGAACGGCTGGCACAGGCCAAGGCGACCGCGGCAATTCTGGGAGAGGAAACCTACAAGCGCTTTCCCTGGGCCCACCATGACTGCGGTGGCTCCACGCTGGTTGCCCTGCCGACGACCACCGATCCTGTCGAGGCCCTGCTCAAGCGCACCTGGGAGCCGACACTGTCGGTGACGGGCGCCGAAGGCTTTCCCAGCTTGCAAAATGCGGGCAATGTGCTGCGCCCGTACACGGCTTTCAAGCTCAGCCTGCGCCTGCCTCCCCTCGTCGATGCCGCGGCCTGCGTGCAGGAAATGAAGCAGCTGCTCGAAGACAACGCGCCATACCAGGCCAAGGTGACCTGGGAGGGCCTGTCCAGCTCCAGCGGCTGGAATGCGCCGGCCATGGATGGCTGGTTTGAAAACGCGCTGAACCAGGCCAGCCGCGCACACTTTGGTGCGGACTGTGGCTATATCGGCCAAGGCGGCACGATTCCGCTGATGAATCTGCTCAGCCAGGGCTTTCCCAAGGCGCAGATGATGGTCTGTGGCGTGCTCGGCCCCAAGAGCAATGCACACGGCCCCAATGAGTTCCTGCATGTGCCCTACGCCAAGAAGCTCACGGCCGCCGTGGCGCAGGTGATCGCCGCCATGCCCATGACCATGGGCGCTACGGCAGCAGCCTGAATACGCAAGCCGTAAAAAAGAAAGCACCTTGCGCAGGTGCTTTCTACGTTTGCCTGTCTTTTCTATCTGAAACCATTGACAAGCAATCCTTGGCTGCTCCTTATTTGGTGGTGGCTGGTGGCGTTCAGGGCGCCATAGCGGCTGCGATGGCGGCGGCATCTTCCGCGTGCTCGGTGGGCGGCTGGGCGCAGATGACCTGGTTGCGCCCGTTGCGCTTGGCGTCATACAGCGCCTGGTCTGCGCGATGCAGCGTCGCCTCCAGCGCCTCGCCCGGCAGGTGCGCCGCCAGCCCGATAGACACGGTCATGCGCAGCTCGGGCGGTGCTTTGTCGATCACCGCGTTCTGTATGGCAAGGCGCACGCGTGTCAGGGTGTGCAGGGCCATGTCTATGGGGGTGTCGCTGAGCAGCAGCACGAATTCCTCGCCGCCCCAGCGGGCCAGCACATCCGAGCTGCGGATATTGTTGCGCACGACGTCTGCGAAGGTCGCCAGCGCCAGATCGCCCACACCATGACCGTAGGTGTCGTTGATGGTCTTGAAATGGTCGATATCCATTTGTGCCAGCACCATGCTGCGCACGCCCCGCATGCAGCGCCGTTGCTCCAGCTGCAGCAATTCCAGCATGTGGCGGCGGTTGAGCAGGCCCGTGAGCGGATCGCGCGAGGCCAGTTCGCGGTTTTCCTCCAGCGCCGCAGCCAGCGCCTGTCGCTGGTTGTGCAAGCGCATGCGCAGTTGGTGCAGGCGCAAACTCAGCAACATGCAGCCGACCAGTGTGGACAGCAAAGCACCGGCATAGGCAATTTCAAGGGGAAGATTGGTGATGTGGTCCGAGCGCATGAGCAGCCCTACCGCCAGCGCAAAGATACCGAATGCATACAGCGAAACCACGATGATCTGCTTGGCCTGCAGGTTCAGCGCGGCAAACAGCAGGCTCACTGCCAGGGCACCGTGCACCACGGCCTTGGCTTCAGCAACCAGCACATAGGCCGTGGCGCTGGCCGTGATGCCCCAGAGCACCTGCGGGAATGTCAGTGCAGGGTCGCTCCAGTGTTCGCTGATGCCTGAACGGACCAGGGCAGCCATGAACGCCAGGCCACCCACTGCGCACAAAGACCACCAGAGTACCGGCACCAGGGGCGCCACACCCGAGTAGGCCAGCCACAGCAAAATGCAGGCGCTGAAAAGCATGAGCAGCACCGCCAGCAAGGCCATGCTTGAACGCACGCGCCTGCGCGGATCGGCCGAGAACAGCCAGGTCGTGCAGCCATGTCTCCAAGCGTGCAAAGCGTGCTCCCAAAAAAAAGTCCTTGGCAGGGAAAACCAAAAACTATTTGTAAAGAAAAGTTACGATTTGATTTTGGATTGATTCCAAAAAAGGCGAGCAAGGGTTATCGACAGGCAAGTTTCAAAAACTGTTGCCGAGGCGCCTGGGTGATTCCCTGGTCAGCATATTACCGAGGGTAAATACTCACACCAAGGTGGAGAGGGTGAGTGCGGCCAAAGGTGCTGTTTCTGCGCGCAGCACGCGTGGACCCAGGGTGACAGGCGCAAATCCGTTGTCGCGGGCCAGGGTTTCTTCTACCGCAGTCAAGCCCCCTTCGGGGCCCGAGAGGAACACCACAGCCCGCTGGCTGTGGTCACCCAGCGCCTGCAGCAGGGGCTGCGTACCTTCGGCCAGCGACAACACGGCGCGCAGTGCGTGGTCAGGGCTGTTGGTGTTGTCGGTGTGCTGCTGCACCCATTGCGCCAGGGTGACGGCTTCATGGATCACAGGGACGCGATTGCGCCCGCACTGTTCGCAGGCTGCCACGGCCACTGCCTGCCAGTGCGCCCGTTTTTTGTCGCCGCGCTCGCCCTTGAGTTTGAGCACGCTGCGCTCGGCCAGCAGGGGTGTGATGCTGGTGACACCCAGTTCGGTGGCTTTTTCCACCAGCCAATCCATGCGTTCGTTGGCGGTGATGCCGGCCAGCAGGTGCACGGGGCGTGCATTCTCGCGCTCGGCGGGCACATGGTGGTCGATGCGCACGGCCACGTCGCTGCGGCCCATGCGGGTGATCGTGGCCTGCCACTCTCCGCCAGTTCCACCCTGGCTGCCTTCAAACAAGGTGATGGTGTCGCCAGGCTGCAGACGCAGCACCTGCACATGGCGGGCGGCGCCTGTGGGCAATTCGATTTCTGCACCAGCGGCCAGCGGCAAAGGGCAATGGAAACGTGGCATGACAGCCTTAAAAAAAGAAGCTGTCAGCGCCTGTGTATCAAGGATTTCAATATGTTTTCTATCTGAAGCCCAATAATAACAAGCGTTGGCAGCTATGGTTTTACATGCGCCCGTAGGCGTAACCCACTTGCGGCTGGATGTTCTCGAGCTGATCAATCAGACGCAGCAGTGGCGCCAGCTCACGATAGCGGCTGCAGGTCGAGCGCAGGTAGTAGATGAAGCGCGGGGTGTCGGCCAGGTATTTGGGTTTGCCGTCGCGCAGCGTCAGGCGCGCAAAAATGCCGGCCACTTTCAGGTGGCGCTGCAGTCCCATCCATTCCACGGCGCGGTAGAACTCGCCAAAGTCATCGCCCCAACCGCTGGCGCTGGTCGCTCCCACCACGCCCGCCTTGCGTGCCTTTTCCCAGTAACGGACGGTAATGTCGATGACGAAATCCTCTTCCCAGGTCAGGAAGGCATCGCGCATCAGGCTGGCGATGTCATAGG
>JAEYRT010000308.1 GCA_023435325.1 Pseudomonadota bacterium
CATCGGTCAATCTCTCCGAACACGATATCCATGGTGCCAATGACCGCCACGACGTCAGACAACATGTGGCCGCTGACCACCTCATCCATCATGGACAGATGGGCAAAGCCAGGCGCACGAATCTTCAAGCGATAAGGCTTGTTGGCACCATCACTCACCATGTAAATACCAAACTCGCCCTTGGGGTGCTCCACCGCTGCATAGGCTTCGCCTTCTGGCACACGGAAACCCTCGGTGAACAGCTTGAAGTGGTGAATCAATGATTCCATGTTGGACTTCATCTCTTCACGTGCTGGGGGCGCAATCTTGTGGTTCTCGGTGATCACGGGGCCTGGATTGGCACGCAACCACTTCACACACTGCTTGATCAGCTCATTGGACTGGCGCATCTCGGCTACACGCACCAGATACCGGTCGTAGCAGTCTCCAGTCTTGCCTACGGGCACATCAAAGTCCAACTCGCCATAAACTTCATACGGCTGCTTCTTGCGCAAGTCCCATGCAATGCCAGAGCCGCGCAGCATTGGTCCTGTAAAGCCCATGTTGAGCGCTCGCTCGGGCGAGACCACGCCGATACCCACCATACGCTGCTTCCAGATACGGTTCTCGGTCAGCAGGGCTTCGTATTCATCCACACAGGCAGGAAAGCGGTTGGTGAAGTCTTCAATGAAGTCCAGCAACGAACCTTGGCGGTTGGCGTTGAGCTTCTCAATACCCTTGGCATTGCGCACCTTGCTCGCCTTGAACTGAGGCATGGTGTCAGGCAGATCACGGTACACGCCACCGGGACGGAAGTAGGCTGCATGCATGCGGGCACCGGATACGGCTTCGTACATGTCAAACAGGTCTTCACGCTCGCGGAAAGTCCACATCAGCACGGTGGAGGCGCCGCAGTCCATACCGTTCGAGCCCAGCCACATCAGGTGGTTGAGCAAACGTGTGATTTCACTGAACATCACACGGATGTACTGCGCACGCTTGGGCACTTCGATGCCCAACAGTTTTTCGATGGCCAAGCAATACGCGTGCTCATTACACATCATGGACACGTAGTCCAGTCGGTCCATGTAGGGCAACGACTGGATATAGGTCTTGTGCTCAGCCAGTTTTTCGGTCGCTCGGTGCAGCAAGCCCACATGGGGGTCTGCACGCTGGACGACTTCCCCGTCCAGCTCCAACACCAAACGCAGCACACCGTGCGCTGCCGGGTGCTGAGGACCGAAGTTGATGGAATAGTTCTTGATTTCAGCCATGATGGTCAACCAGCAGACGCAAGGCGCGCCCGTTAGTGCAGCCCTCCGTAGTTCTCTTCACGAATGATGCGAGGTGTGATTTCACGTGGCTCGATCGTGACGGGTTGGTAGACCACACGGCGCTGCTGTGTGTCATAGGTCATTTCGACATGACCTGACAATGGAAAATCTTTGCGGAAGGGGTGCCCGATGAAGCCATAGTCCGTCAGAATGCGACGCAAGTCGGTATGACCATCGAACACGATACCAAACAGGTCAAATGCTTCACGCTCAAACCAGTTGGCACTGCTCCACAGATGCATCACAGATGGCACCATGGGGAAATCATCATCGCTGCAGTAGGTGCGCACGCGAATGCGCTGATTCAAGCTCACAGACAGCAAGTGGGAGACCACCGCAAAGCGAGGTCCTTCCGTACCGACTTCCTTGAATGCGGAATAGTCCACACCGCACAAGTCGATCAACTGTTCAAACTGACAACCGGCGGTATCGCGCAGCTTGCGCATGACTTCCAAATAGTGGGTAGAAGCAACTTCCACCGTGACTTCACCGAGTTTGACGGTCACACTGCGCGCCTGGTCACCCAAGGCGGCAGCCACCAAGTCCCGAAGCGCTTCGGGTTGAATTGCAAAAGCAGACATCCTCTCGGCTCCTTAAACGCGGGCGATGGTGTTCGTGCGGCGGATCTTCTGCTGCAGCTGGATGATGCCGTAGATCAGCGCTTCAGCTGTGGGCGGGCAGCCCGGCACGTACACATCCACTGGAACGATGCGATCACAGCCGCGAACCACCGAATAGCTGTAGTGGTAATAGCCACCACCGTTGGCGCAAGACCCCATGGACAGCACCCAACGGGGTTCCGACATCTGGTCATACACCTTGCGCAGCGCGGGAGCCATCTTGTTGCACAACGTGCCTGCAACAATCATCAAGTCGGATTGACGGGGAGAGGGACGAAACACCTCAGCACCAAAGCGCGCCAAGTCATAGCGCGCTGCTGCAGCATGCATCATCTCCACGGCACAACACGCCAGACCAAATGTCATCGGCCAAATAGAGCCGGTCTTGGCCCAGTTCACCACGGCGTCATAGCTCGTGGTGACAAAGCCTTCCTTCATCACACCTTCAATCATCGTGTGTCCTTTTTGTGAGGAGTGCGTGTACTTATTCCCAATCCAGGGCGCCCTTTTTCCATTCGTAAGCAAAGCCTACGACGAGGACGGTCAGGAAGATGAGAACAGCAACGAAACCAGCCATACCTACGTCCTGCAGCGCAACGGCCCAAGGCAGCAGGAAAGCGATTTCCAGATCAAACAGGATGAAGAGAATGGCGATCAGATAGAAGCGCACGTCAAACTTCATGCGTGCATCTTCAAAGGCTTCAAAACCGCATTCGTAAGGGGAATTTTTGGCTTCGTCCGGGCGATTGGGGCCCAGCACATAGCCAAGAACGAGGGGGACTACTCCCACAGCGATGCCCACCAGAATAAACAGTAGGACCGGGAGATATTGCTCGAGGTTCATGTGAGGTCGCGTTTACCGCTTGTTGACCTTGCCCTCGACCACTGCCTGATCATGGGCAGGCTGTTATTTATGATGGTGCCGTCGGCGAGACTCGAACTCGCACAGCTTTCGCCACTACCCCCTCAAGATAGCGTGTCTACCAATTCCACCACGACGGCATTTTTAAGTCTCAAATCACTCAGGTCGCATGAGGTGCCCCTCTAACCGGGCTATCGCTTTCTGAGCAATCCTTGAATTCTAGCCTGAAAAATGCTGCATAACAGCAATTCTCAGGCGTTTGGTTCAATTATTTCGAAGGGATAGCATCCACACCTTGCGCGGGAGCAGCAGGTATTGTGCTGTCAGCAGCAGGCGCTGCAGGCACCGTCCCTGGCACACTTTCCAGCACGCTTCCGGTGCTTGTCGGTTGCGCATTGCCCAGGTAAGCCAAAGCCAGGGTGGCGACAAAAAACACCGTCGCCAACACCGCGGTGCTGCGCGACATGAAGTTCGCGCTACCGCTGGCACCAAACAAGCTGCCCGAGGTGCCGCTGCCAAATGCTGCCCCCATATCCGCACCTTTGCCGTGCTGGATCAAGATCAGACCGATCATGGCCAAGGCCGACAGCATCTGCACAGCCAAAATCAATGTCGCAAACGCGCTCATTCCTACTCCTCAGTTAACACTCTCGACAGACCTTAATTGGCCGCCGCAATGATTTGCAAAAAGTCGGCAGCTTTGAGGGATGCACCTCCCACCAAACCACCGTCAATATCCGCCTGCGCCAGCAACTGCGCAGCATTGGCTGCATTCATGCTGCCCCCGTAGAGCAAAGGCACACGATCCGCCTGCGCCGTCGCAGCAGCCAATTGCGCACGCAGCACGGCATGCACAGCCTGCGCCTGCTCGGGCGTCGCTGTCTTACCCGTGCCGATCGCCCAGACCGGCTCATAGGCCACCACCAGCTCGCTCACACAGTGCCCCACTTGTTGAATCACCGCCGCCAGCTGGCGTTTAACAACCTGTTCGGTACACCCCGATTCACGCTCTTGCAGGGTTTCACCTACACACACAATGGGTGTAACCCCGTTTGCGAGAGCCGCTTGCGCCTTGGCAGCGACCACTGCATCGGTTTCTCCATGGTACTGACGGCGCTCGGAGTGCCCTACCAAGACATAACGCACATCAAAGTCTTGCAGCATGGAGGCAGACACTTCGCCGGTATAAGCCCCCTTGTCGTGCTGCGACACATCCTGCGCCGCCACAGCGATCCCAGCCGCATCCACCAAACCATGCACTTGCGCCAGGTACACCGCAGGCACAGCCACGCCTACGCCGCAGTTCAGCGGCGCTGGCAGCCCTTGCAACAGCGCTTGCAACAGTTCCGCATTGGCTTGCAGGCCGCCATTCATCTTCCAGTTGCCAACAATCAGTTTTTTCTTCATGGGGTCACAACATCATCGCATGCGATGGTTCACAGAGTTACACACAAAGCCGCCACTTCTCAACACCAGTCGCACAAAAAGGATTTAAGCCAAATACGGCCTAAATCCTTGTACAGCAAGCATCTAAAGCTCATATCTCAATAGCAGAGTCAAGCATCAACCTGACCCCAACCACTAAGTCTGACTTTTATTGCTGTTGCTGTTGTTGCTGCTGATCAGCATCGGCTGCACCGTTTGGCTCACCACGCTGTTCGCGGGGCTGACGGTGTTCGCGACGCTCGCGAGGCTGACGCTCTGCGGGAGCAGGACGCTCTGCACGTTCAGGCATGCCCGCTGGACGCTCGATCAGCGCCTTCATGGACAGTTTCACGCGACCCTTGTCATCAGTCTCCAGCACCTTGACCTTGACGACTTGACCCTCTTGCAGATAGTCGGTGACCTTTTCCACACGCTCGTGAGCAATCTGGCTGATGTGCAGCAGACCATCCTTGCCGGGCAGCAGGTTCACCAGCGCGCCGAATTCCAGGATCTTGACGATAGGACCTTCGTAGATCTTGCCGATTTCGACTTCAGCAGTGATCTCTTCAATGCGCTTCTTGGCAGCTTCGGCCTTTTCACTGTCGGTGGCAGCGATGGTGATGGTGCCATCTTCCTCGATATTGATCTGAGTGCCGGTTTCCTCGGTCAGCGCACGGATGGTGGCACCACCCTTGCCGATCACGTCGCGGATCTTCTCGGGGTTGATCTTCATGGTGAACAGCTTGGGCGCGAACGACGACACTTCGGTCTTGGCTTCGCCCATGGCTTCCTGCATCTTGCCCAGGATGTGCATGCGCGCTTCCTTGGCTTGTGCCAGGGCCACTTGCATGATTTCCTTGGTGATACCCTGGATCTTGATGTCCATCTGCAGCGCAGTAATACCGTTGGTAGTACCTGCCACCTTGAAGTCCATGTCACCCAGGTGGTCTTCGTCGCCCAGAATGTCGGTCAGCACGGCAAAGCGGTTGCCTTCCTTGATCAGGCCCATGGCGATACCAGCCACATGCGCCTTCATGGGCACGCCAGCATCCATCATGGACAAGCAGCCACCACACACGGAGGCCATGGACGAAGAGCCGTTCGACTCAGTGATTTCCGACACCACACGGATGGTGTAGGGGAATTCTTCCTTCGTAGGCAGACAAGCCGCCAAAGCACGCTTGGCCAGACGGCCGTGGCCGATTTCGCGGCGCTTGGTCGAACCCATGCGACCCACTTCGCCAGTGGCAAAGGGAGGCATGTTGTAGTGGAACAGGAAGGTGTCTTCAAACTCGCCAGCCAGCGCGTCGATCTTCTGTGCATCACGCTCGGTGCCCAGCGTGGTCACGACCAGTGCCTGGGTTTCGCCACGGGTGAACAGGGCCGAGCCATGGGTGCGGGGCAGCACGGAGTTGCGGATTTCAATGGGGCGCACGGTGCGTGTGTCACGACCATCGATACGGGGCTCACCTTCCAGAATCTGGGTACGGACGATGCGCGCTTCGATATCGAAGAGCATGCCCTCAACCTTCACAGCGTCAAATTCCACGCCTTGCTCGGTCAAAGCAGCCTTCACATCGGCATAGGCTGTGCGGCATGCCAGGGTACGCACTTGCTTGTTGCGCTCTTGGTAGGCGGCGCGCAGCTTGCCTTCGGCCAGCTCGGTCACCTTGGCGATCAGGACCTCGTCCTTGGCAGGAGCTGTCCAGTCCCAAACAGGCTTGCCACCTTCGCGCACCAGTTCATGGATGGCGTCGATCGCAATCTTGCCTTGCTCGTGACCGAACACCACGGCGCCCAGCATCACTTCTTCAGGCAGTTGCTGTGCTTCGGATTCCACCATCAGCACGGCAGCTTCCGTACCGGCCACGACCAGATCCATCAGCGAGTCCTTGCGCTGGGTCTGACCGGGGTTCAGGACGTATTCACCATTGATGTAACCCACGCGGGCTGCACCGATAGGGCCATTGAAAGGAATACCTGAAACAGCCAGGGCAGCCGAAGTGGCGATCATGGCTGCAATGTCGGCATCCACCTCAGGGTTCAACGAGATGGTGTGGATGACCACGTGCACGTCGTTGTAGAAACCTTCAGGGAACAACGGACGGATAGGACGGTCGATCAGACGCGATGTCAGCGTCTCCAGCTCCGAAGGCTTGGCTTCGCGCTTGAAGAAGCTACCAGGGATCTTGCCTGCAGCGTAGGTTTTCTCGATGTAGTCAACGGTCAGAGGGAAAAAGTCCTGACCGGCCTTGACCTGCTTGGAACCCACCACGGTGGCCAGCACCACGGTGTCATCCATATTCACCAGCACAGCGCCGGAAGCCTGACGGGCGATTTCACCAGTCTCCATGGTGACCGTATGCTGGCCCCATTGGAAAGTTTTGGTCACTTTATTGAACATGGTCATGTGTTTACTCCTATTGGAATAGCTGGAAGCGTATATCCAGCAACGTTTTGGAGATCAAACAGAACACGATGCCATTCCAGAAGCGCGCTAGCAGCTATCAAAAAAGAGCCAACACGATATTGGAATGACACAGCTTCGCTCTGTTTGTACCAACTCCAAAGTAAAAAACGCCTGAGCTAGGCAATCTAACTCAGGCGTTTCGATCTTGCACTGTGCTTACTTACGCAGGCCCAGCTTGGCGATCAAGGCAGTGTAACGGTCAGCGTCCTTACCCTTGAGGTAGTCCAGCAGCTTGCGACGACGGCTCACCATGCGCAGCAGGCCGCGACGACCGTGGTGGTCCTTGGCGTTGGCCTTGAAGTGGGGAGTCAGTTCGTTGATGCGTGCTGTCAGCAGTGCCACTTGCACTTCTGGGCTACCAGTGTCGTTTTCGGAACGAGCGTTAGCCTTAACAACTTCAGCCTTCTTAGCGGCAGCGATCATTTGGATTTCCTTGTCTGCGGTGAATTCTGAAGCATCAGAACCACCTAGGTTACTTGCGCAGCGAGCTGGAAGGGCTCACTGCGTGCGTCTTGCACCATGCAAAACCTGATCATTGTATCTGAATTGCCATTTCCCACAGACAGGCATACACGAACCTGGGACGCTTGCAGGGCCAACGCTGCTTGCCTCGGCAATCCACGCCCAAAAAACAAAGCGTCCATGGTGCAAGGCACGCTTTGCTGATCTCCATCAAGCACTGCAGGCTACTTGCCACAGCCATTCACCATCCATGCTGTGTCCATCACCGCCCATCCAGAGCACAGCACAAGCCGCAGGTGCGCTTTGATAAGAACAAGGGGGTGAACAGCTGAATATCTCTTGCCATGACGCACACTTACGCTCCCCAGCAAGACGGCTTCACTTTGATTGAAGCACTGGCAGTCCTTGCCATTACCGGCCTTCTTGCGGGCTTTGCCTTGCCGCAATTCCAGGAACTTCATGAACGCTGGAAAGTGATGGAGACTGCACGCGCCATGGAGTCCACCCTCATGCTGGCACGTTCACACGCCATACGGTACGGCGGCAACATCGGCATTCGCAAACGGGATCAGGAGACAGATAAAAATGGTTGCCAGAACGCCAGCACCACCAGGGAATGGGGCTGCGGCTGGATCGTTTACGAAGACGTGAACCGCAACGGTTCATGGAATAGCAAAACTGACAGACAGCTGCATGAAGTCAGGCTGGATGGCAGTATCAATGTCATGCACACCTCGGGCGGCAACAACATCAAGTTTGACCGCTACGGGATGGCAAGCGGCCTCAATGCCAAGGGTTTCACTCTTTCTCCCGAACGCACGGGAGTGGCATCTTCCGCCACCCAGACACTGTGCATGGGAGCAGGCGGGCGCATTCGCATCGTGGAAGACGTGGGCTGCCCAAAATGATGAAGCGATGCATTTCCTCCCGCCAAGCTGCGGGCATCACCCTCCTTGAGTCACTGATAGCAATCGCAGTCCTCACGGCTGGACTGCTGGCCATATTGGTAACGCATACGCGCACCTTGATGCATGCCCAGGAAAGCGTGCGTCGCCAGCATGCAACTCGACTGATGGAGGATCTGGCTGAGCGCTTGCGCACACTTCCTGATGCACGCAGCACTGCGGCCTGGTTTCTCACCCACGGCTGGACCGAAAGTGATCTGCACCCCAGTCCGCCAGACTGCCGCACCACAGCTTGCACGGCAGCAGGCCTTGCACAGCATGGACGCGAGCAATGGCTGAAAAATGTCAGCGCCAGCCTCCCCCTGGGACAGGCCAATATTTTTTCTACACCCAGCCCGTATCAACTGGGCGTCATGCTTGCTTGGCGCACCACTGCGCCACTTGGCAGCGACACCGTCTCACCGCCCCCAGTGGTTGCAGATTCAAGCGCCATCCACTGCCCAGCTCAGCGCACCTGCCATCTGCAATACATCCACCTTGGCCAGCGCTGCATCTCGCTGGAGGGTGACAACCTGCATTGCCCCGGGAGCTAGCCATGCCTTCACACGCGCAGCGCTGCCTCACTCGCAAGCATCAGCAAGGCATGAGCCTAGTGGAGTTCACTGTGAGCAGCGCCATTGGGTTGCTCACCGCTGCGGCTGCCATGACTGCGCTGATCCATATTCGCAGCCTAAGCCAGGCCATCCATGAAACAGTCCAGATCCAGCAACAGGCAGCCTATGCCTTTCGTGTGATAGGGCAGCAGATTCGCCAGACAGGAAGTCTTGCTTTGCGCCCTGTATCCAGCGCCGCTACAGCCACCGAACTTGAAACCCCATTTGCTTGGCTGGAGTCTGCACCAGTGTCCGGCACGGACGCGCCTGGAAGCAGCGAATTCGCTTTATCGCTCATTTATCAGGATGTCTTTGAAAGCACCTACGCCGCCAAAGCAGATAAATATGAAAACCAGGCCTTGCTGCGTAACTGCCTCGGAGAGAAACCGAAAAATCAGCAGCCAGCACAGTTAACCAGCAGATTCAAAATCACCAATGGCAATCTGGTCTGCGCGGGCACTGCCACAGCACAAATCGTATTGCCTGGTGTGACTGATTTGCACATTCTTTATCTGGTCCGTGGCGCGCAGGGCAACCCCCTTCATTTCCAATATCTGAAAGCCAGCGAAGTTCAAGAAAGTTCAGCATGGCCCCGGGTGCAGGCCATCGAGATCTGCCTTGAGATCACAGGCTCTCTGCCCATGCCCGCAAGCGCCGACGTTTACATCAAATGCGATGGTAGTCAGGCGGTGCGGGCTAAGCACTTGAAAAAGGTTTTTAAAAACAACTTTCATATTCCGAGCAGCTCATGGAACATTTTTCATTGAAAAAATCAAATTCCAGAAAGCAAGCTTCGCAAACCGGCCATGCGCTTTATGTGGTCGTCGTTTCTTTGATGTTGGGCATCTTGCTGGTGGTTTTCAGCTTCAGAGCAGCCATCTATTCAGCAATGATTGCCAGCAACGAGGCGGATTATCAGCGCGCCTTCGAAGCGGCCCAGGCCATGCTTGAAGATGCCATAGAAGACATCCAGCTGAATTTCATGCCCACACCTCAACTGCGCGGCGCCAGCGCCACCGGTTTTCCCGCTTCGGCTGAAGCATTCGAAGATTGGGCGCACGCCATGGAACGCATGCCCAACCTGCCGTGCGGCCATGGCATTTGCCTGAAACGCATACAGGGCGAAAATTTCTGGGACGAGGAAAGTGCCCTGGCACACATGCTGACTGTGGGTGCACGGTATGGCACCTATTCCGGCAAGACATCACTGCCGCACCACGACCCCATTCTTTCTGCACGAGAAGCCCACAAAGGTGCCTGGTACTGGATAGAGCCCATGCTGATGCAAATGCCTGGCACAGCGGCACTGGCAGATGACCACGAAACGCCGGCACCCCCGACCATCACCCTGGCTTTCAAGCTCACAGCTGTGGCACTTGGCATGAAGGGAGCAGGCGCCGGCCCTAGCCTGGTCGACCGCTCCAGAACCATGGCCGTCATACAGCGTGTGGTGACCTTAGGGCCTGCTCTGGCAACGGCAACCGGCCAACAACGCCCGCTGCACACGCTCAGCTGGCGACAGATGCAATAGCGAGCCTTCTCCATGCACCCATCCACACACGCCACGCCCTCCCAAGGACTGACCCTGATTGAGCTGCTCATCGTGCTTGCCATCGTGGGCATCTTGTCTGCCATCGCCTACCCTGGTTATCAGCACTACCTCCTACGCGCGCACCGCGCAGATGCCAAGGTCAACCTACTGCAGGCGGCCCAGTGGATGGAACGCGCTGCCACCTCCGCCGGCCTCTACCCCACCAGCACGGCCCAGGCACCAGTCCTTGCGCATCTGCAGTCGCAGCTGAGCACCCCGCGCTACAGCTTGCACATTGCAAGCGCCGATGGCAGCAGCTTTGTGCTGTCTGCCACGCCGCAAGGTTCCCAGAGCAAGGATCCGTGCGGCACCTTGGTGTTGAACAGCATGGGAGCATTCGATATCCGCCAATTGCCCGCAGGCAGCACCATGACAGCGCAGCAATGCTGGGGCCGTTAGCACCAGCTCCTTGCTTGCCCTTGCGTTACCATCGCCCAGCAATGACTCAAGCAATGCCCTCTTCTCCGTTTATGCAACAAGCGCTTGACCTCGCCCGTCAGGCGCTTTTTCTATCCAACCCCAACCCGCGCGTGGGCTGCGTCCTGGTTTCCGAGCAAGGCCAGATCATCGGTCAGGGGTTTACACAGCAGGCAGGTGGCCCGCACGCAGAAGTCATGGCGCTGCGCGATGCGGCAAACCGAGGCTATGACACCTGTGGTGCCACGGCCTATGTCACGCTGGAGCCCTGCTCGCACACCGGCCGCACGGGGCCTTGTTGCGATGCGTTGATCGGAGCCGGAGTTGCCAAAGTCGTGGGTGCCATCACCGATCCCAACCCGCAGGTCGCAGGCCAGGGTTTTGCCAGATTGCGTGCTGCTGGCGTGGAAGTCGGCATGGATGCAGCCGCCGGCGTCGCCTCGCGCGAGCTCAATATCGGTTTTTTCAGCCGCATGGTGCGCGGTATGCCCTGGGTGCGCATGAAAGCGGCGGCTTCGCTGGATGGAGTGACGGCGCTGCACAACGGCCAGAGCCAATGGATCACTGGCCCGCAGGCACGTGCCGACGGACATGCCTGGCGTGCGCGTGCCTGCGCCGTCCTGACGGGAATCGGCACCGTGCTGGAAGACAACCCGCGTCTGAACGTGCGTGAGGTGGAAACACCGCGCCAGCCCAGCGTGGTGGTGGTGGACAGCAAGCTCGACATGCCACTGAATGCTCACGTTTTAAAAGCAATCAACGGTTGTACTATCTACACTTCAAGCACAAACCAACACAAAACTCAGGCACTGCAAGCGTTGGGCGCTACGGTTGTTGTATTACCCAATGCCCAGGGCAAAGTGGATCTGGCAGCCATGCTGCGTGATCTGGGCGCGCGCGGCACCAATGAATTGCATGTCGAAGCTGGCTTCAAGCTCAACGGTTCCCTGCTGCGCGAGGGACTGGTGGACGAGTTGCTGCTGTACCTGGCTCCCCAGTTCCTGGGCACGGGCGGCATGGGCATCGCCAACTTCGGCCCTCTGGAACAGCTTGGGCAGGCTGCGGCGTTGCAGTGGCAGGACGTGAGTCCCATTGGAACAGACCTGCGCATCGTGGCCCGCATGGCCGGCCGTGCCGATTTTTAGTCCGTGGCATAGCCCACAAGACTCTGGCGTCTGACACACCGCATCCATCCGGGCAGCTATACCTGTGTCATGAGCACTCCCTCCCCCACCCCAGCTTACAAGCGCAAGCGCTTGCCCTTTCTACGCTCCTGCCTGTGTGCCGTGGCGCTGGCGCTGGCTGGGTGCACCAGCCTGCCAGCCATGCCGGAACGGCCCATCAGCCATGCCCTGGCTGCGCCACAAGACACGCCTTTGGGGAAGATGGTGCAGGCACAGCGCAAGGCCGCACAAACGCCTTATGCCTCGGGCTTTCATCTGCTTGGTGGGGCGGAAGCGGCCTTTACCAGCCGCCTGGCGCTGGTGGAAGGCGCCACCCAAACGCTGGACCTGCAGTACTACGCCATTCATGCCGATGCCAGTACGGCGCGCTTGCTGGATGCCGTCGTCCAGGCCGCTCAACGTGGCATCCGTGTACGCGTATTGCTGGACGACTTTCACGGGGCTGGCAAAAACGCCCAGGTCATGCGGCTGGCGTTCGTCCCCGGCATCGAGATGCGCATGTTCAACCCGGTGACAGGACCGCGCAGCTCCACGGTGTTGCGCGCCATTTCCACGCTCACGGATTTCCAGCGCGCCCAGCAGCGCATGCACAACAAGCTGTTCATTGCCGACAACACCATTGGCATCACGGGCGGGCGCAACCTGGGCGATGCCTACTTTGACGCCCTGGACAGCGACAACTTCATCGATCTCGACATCATGGCCGCTGGCAAAGTCGTGCAACAGCTATCGGCCAGCTTTGACCGCTACTGGAACGATGCGCGCGCCTACCCTGTGGAATCACTGGTGTCCGAAGAAAAGCTCAAGCGCATGGGCAATCCTCCCGTCGACGACCAGTCTGACAAAGAGCGGCTGCAGGCCGCCATTGCGGCCAATCGCACCGCCGCCCTGGAAGCCATGCCGTTGAATGCGGTGGACTGGATCTGGGCCCCGGCCCTGGTACTGGTGGATGCCCCCGAAAAAATCCCTGCTCCGCCTGAAGACAGTGCGCCGCCTCCCTCGGATACGACGCTTGCCACGCCCGCCCCGACGGAAAATGCACCGACGCCCGCTTCTGGAGAGGGTTCACCCGATCTGCTCGCCACGGACACCCGGGCTGCCACCAAAGGCCCATCTCCCAACCGTCAGGCCTTGCGCAACGTGCTGACGCCGGTCATGACCCAGGACAATGTGGTCAATGGATTGCTGGCCCTGGTGGATCAGGCCACCAGCGACATTCTGGTCGTCTCCCCCTATTTCGTGCCGGGCGACGACATGAAGCAGGCCTTTGCGCGTGCCAAGGCGCGTGGCGTGCGGCTGCGCATTCTGACCAATTCCCTGGCTTCCAATGATGCGCCTCTGGCCCATGCCGGCTATGCCCGCCACCGCAAGGAGCTGCTGGAGCAGGGCATTGAGCTGTATGAGCTGCGCAGCATGCAAAACGGCCTGGCAGGCTCGGGCAGCCTGCGCAACACGGCCAGTCAAATCACTGGCTCACAGGGCAGCTCACGTGCCATGTTGCATTCCAAGATCGTGGTGCTGGACCACAAGCTGACCATGGTGGGCTCCATGAATCTGGATATGCGCTCCCAGCTGCAGAACACCGAAATTGCCTTGCTGATTGCCTCGCGCCAGTTGGCCGAGGAGGCGGCAGACAACATCGAAGCCAGCCTGCGCGAAGCGGCCTGGTTTGTGGAGAGCACCCCCGACGGTCTGGTCTGGCGCGCCCCGGCCGAAAGCAACTGGGGAGACCAGACCACGGAACCCGATGCCAGCCTGCCTCTGCGCATGCTGATCCACCTGTTCGGGCCTTTTGCCCCTGACCATTTGCTTTAAGCCAAGAATAAAAAGATAGCAGCCAGCGCTAGTGCAGAGCCTGATCCAGTATCAAACCTACCTCAGGTGACCGGCTCTCGTACGTTGCCAGCTCCTCTTTGTGAAGCACAAACGGTGCATCAAAGCGCTCACATTCCTGCTCCAGCCAATCGGCCACCAGGCTTTGCTTGGTCAGCACACGCACGCTTTGAAAGGCCGTTTCCGCTTCGGGGTAGCGGCGGCGCATGAGGTTGAGCCATTGCTTCAGGCGCCCTGCACGCTGGTTGGGCGCCAGATCGCGGCACACCAGCAGCCAGAAGCGCTGCAGGTGTGGCAGCATCTGCGCCCATGTCACGGCAGGCGGCAGCACTGTAGATGAAAGCTGCGAAGTCGCGGCACCACCGGCCAGGGCGGCGCGCAAGGCCAGTGCCAGGCCCGGATCGGCCACGCTGCCGCGGCCCAGCATGAGATCGCTACAGCCCGACTGTTCACGACAGCGCAGGGCATCCTGCACGGACCAGATCTCGCCATTGGCCACGACCGGCACTTTGACGATGGACGTGATTTCCGGAATCAGTTCCCAGTACGCAGGCGGGCGATAGCCTTCCACCTTGGTGCGCGCATGCACGACCAGTTCGCAGGCGCCGTTTTCCACCATGGCCAGCGCACATTCGCGCATCAGGCTCTTGTCATTGAAACCCATGCGCATCTTGGCCGACACCGGCAGATGGGCTGGCACGGCCTTGCGCACGGCAGCCACCAGTTTAGCAATGGACTCCGGATCCTGCAGCATGGAAGCGCCACCGCCATGGCGATTCACCGTCTTGGCCGGGCAGCCAAAGTTCAGGTCGATCCCTTCGGGATTCAGGCGCGCCAGATTCGCCGCATTCTGCGCCATGTAGTCAGGGTCCGACCCCAGCAGCTGCGCGCGCACCGGCACACCGGCCAGGGTCTTGCTGCCATTGAGCAACTCCGGCATATAGGCCAGAAACACACGGTCCGGCAGGATGGAGCCACTGACGCGAATGAACTCGGACACGCAGCGATCCACGCCCCCCACACGGGTGAGCACATCGCGCAAAACAAAATCAAGCAAGCCCTCCATCGGGGCCAAAAGCAATCGCATGAGAGTCTTCGTGGCATCGCACCAGGGCCATGCCTATGTCATGAAACAGGCTGCACGCGTCTGAAAGGCAGCGCCTGCAGCTCCTTCAATGGATATCTCCATCGCTGGAACCATTTCGGATTGTCGCAAGCCGCCAGGTGTTTTGCTGCAGCTTCACAGGGATGTCACACGATTGGGTTGCAATCCGGGCATGTTTTTGCAACGCACCGACAAAGCCCAACAGGAACTGCTGCCCGGCCAGCGGCAGCTGAGCCTGCGCGAACATTCTTTGTTGCTGTTGGCCGAAAACATGCCCCGCGCCCAATTGGAGCAGATGTACCACGGCCAGGGGCAACTGCTGGTGCAGCGACTGCTGGCAGCCGGGTATCTGGC
>JAEYRT010000049.1 GCA_023435325.1 Pseudomonadota bacterium
TGCGTGTAGTGGCCGTACGATGATTTAAAAAGAAGAGCTGCCAGCGCTTGTAGGATAAGGAAATCAGATAGTTATATATCTGAAAACCAGCAAACACAAGCGTAAGCAGCTATCAATTATTTAGGTGTGAAGTGCTTTATGCAGCTTCGCCCTGCACGGGTCTGGTATTGGCAATGACCGAGACTTCACGGGCGGGGAGGTGTTTCAGGCGATGGTCGCTCCACACCTGGCGCCAGCGGCGTGCGCCCGGCAAACCATGGCGCAAGCCGAGCATGTGGCGGGCGATGGCATACCAGTGCGTGCCATGTTCGCGTGCCTCGCGCTCCATGTACGCTACCATGGCCTGTTCGACCTCCATATGCGTCAGCTCGGAAGGCGCGGCGCCAAAGTACAGCGCATCCCAGCGGCTCATCCACCAGGGGTTGTGATAGGCCTCGCGGCCGATCATCACGCCGTCCACCAGCTGCAGTTGCTCCTGCACGACTGCATCGGTCTTGATGCCACCGTTGATGGCAATGGTCAGCTGCGGGAAATCGCGTTTGAGCTGGGCCACGATTTCATAGCGCAAGGGTGGAATATCGCGGTTTTCCTTGGGCGACAGGCCCTGCAGCCACGCGTTGCGTGCGTGCACGATAAACACCTCGCAACCGGCTTGGGCCACGGTGCCCACAAAATCGCGCACAAAGTCGTAGCTCTCGATCTTGTCGATGCCAATGCGGTGCTTGACGGTCACCGGCACATCGACCACATCGCGCATGGCCTTCACGCCATCCGCCACCAAGGAGGCTTCATTCATCAGGCAGGCGCCAAAGGCCCCGCGCTGCACCCGCTCGCTGGGGCAGCCGCAGTTGAGGTTGATCTCGTCATAGCCCCAATCCTGACCAATCCGGGCGGCCTTGGCCAAATCGGCTGGTTCACTGCCGCCCAGTTGCAAAGCCACGGGGTGTTCCTGCACGTTGAAACGCAGATGGCGCTCCACATCACCATGGATGAGCGCACCCGTGGTGATCATTTCGGTATAGAGCAGGGTGTGTTTGGACAGCAGGCGGTGCAGATACCGGCAATGCCGGTCGGTCCAGTCCAGCATCGGGGCCACGGACATGCGTGGATATGCGGTATATCCTTGATTTTGTTGGGATGATTCTTGAGTCATTGGGTGTCTGTATAACCTGCAGTGCTGCGTGTGGCACTGGGCACCATGGGCGTCAATCAGCAAGAAAACGTGCGGATGGCACGACCGCATACACGGTGCAGATTCGCCAGGAAGAGCAAGGCGTTATTGTGCACACAGAAGCACCATCCTTCACAAGCAAGGCTTTGAGCGGGACTGCTCTTTCCTGCTCAATGTCAGCGCAAGCCGCCTTGTCATTCGCTGCAGCTCAGATGACACTTGGTCGCACCGAAATGAATGGAGCTTCCCATGGCAATACCACATGCATCTTCAGGCCAAGTGATTGATGTGCGTCCATTGGGTGGGCTGCTGCCCGGCACCCGGACACACGCCATCTTCAAATCTCAGGATCTCGAAGTGATCCGCCTGGTCCTGAAAGCCGGGGAGTCATTCCCTGCGCACAAAGTACCAGGGGAAATCACCGTTCACTGCGTTGAGGGCAGCATGAATGTTGGCTGTAATGGCAGCGTCACAAGACTGAACGCAGGAGAGATGCTGTACCTTGAAGGCAATATCGAACACGCAGTCGATGCTGTCGAGGATGCCAGCGCGTTGGTCACGATCGTGCTCAAGCCAGAGTCACGTGATTGAAGGTCGCAGCATGTGGCTGAGCATGCCAGGGTGGTCGGCTATCTTATTTCCGTGAATTCCGTGAAGTCGTTGCTCGGCTGGACAGTGCGCCTAAGGCCAGCCCGGCAGCAAAGAGCAGATACACGCCAGCCAGGGCCTTGCGCGAAAGGTGGTGCTCGAAACCGGGCGTCAGTCGCTGGGGAGTGCATTTGAAATCCACGACACAGGCCACGGCGCTGGTGGTGAGGGCCCCCAGCAGCACGGTGGAAGTTTGGTCTGCGCGTGGATGCCGGTGTCTCGCAATCGCATGAATGCCTGCCCACCAGATGGAGGCGCAATGGTGGATGGCGTAGCCCAGTAAGGTATGCCGGCCCGTAAAGCCGCGCTTTCTGAGCGCAGGATTCCCCCAGCGCCAATGGCTGACCGCGTTCAGCGGCGCGGTGCTGCTGCGTATTTCGCGGTGCCCTGCCCAGGTCAGCGCCAAGGCTGACAGCGCGCTGGCCAGGCTGCCTGCCACCCATGCCTCGTGCAGCAAGCGGGAAGTTCGGGTCGCCGGGTGTCGTGGTGCCATGGGGCCTCCTTGGCAATGCCTGGAGGCAGTGTGGCGTTGGTCTGCATGACCCGCATGTCAGGACAGTGCCGACGCATCAGGTCAGCCTGCGGCCTTAGATGGAGTGGAGGACGAGGAGGCTGGCACGTTATCCGCAACAGCACGGTTGGCCGTGAGCAGCCGTGACCTGACAGCTACGCTCAGGGATTCACACCCCATTTGGTTTTGAAATCGAACTCCAACTGTTCGCACTGGCCTTCAGTGAACTGCGCAGGGGTGTTTTCCTTGGGGCCTTTTTCGCGTTCTTTCCAGCACAGGCGAATGGTTTCGCGGTCCACCCACTGTGCTTCCTTGTCTGGCGAGAAATGAAACAGCACCTGACTGCCCAGCATGAGCAAGGCAAAGAACAACACCGGCGTACCGATGATCCAGAACACCAATTTCGGTTTGGGCGTAGGTTTTTCAATCATATGAACGGCATGCAAGGTGAAACAACAAGGCCTGCACGAAGCAGGCCTTGCAATGCAGTCTGGTGGTTCAAGGTGCGGTGTAGGCGGTGTTCATGATGGGGTCCGTATGCGAGGTTGCGGCAACCTCGACCCGGCGAGCACCATTGAAGCGTTTGGCCCAGTAGCGGGTGTTCATGCTTTCCACGCGCACAGTCTTGCCTTTGCTGGGTGCGTGGATGAATTTGCCATCTCCCACATAAATGCCGACGTGGCTGAATGCACGGCGCATGGTGTTGAAGAACACCAGATCACCGGGCTGGAGTTCCTTCTTATCAATTTTCTGTGTGGCTTTGGCTTGCTCGCTGGCTTGGCGGGGCAGAAGGTGGCCGACTGCATCATGGTAGATGGCGCGGACAAAGCCGCTGCAGTCAAAACCTGTCTCCGGGTTGGTGCCGCCAAAGCGGTAGGGAATGCCAATCATGCCCATGGCAGTGGTGATGAGCGAGGAAGTGCTGGTGGACACCGAATGACGCATCGACTGCAATTGCGCGCCCAGGCCACGCTCATGCAGGATTTCAACCAGTCGTTCCTGTGTGAGGGGGACTCCTTCATTTTCCTGGTTGGGGGCGGCATGGACACTGCCGCAGGCCAGGGCAATAACTAATAGCCATTTGCAAGTCATGGTGGCGGAGGTTATCACGTGCGCCTGACGAATGGGGTGGAAATTAGATGACAAAAGCAGGCCAAACGGGTTTTTTACAAATTTGCCGCACCTTGTTTGTGCTGGCGCAGAAAAAAATGCCGCTTGTCCTGGGTGAGGCAAGCCCTGTTCATCACTGCGACAATGTGGTTTTGCATACAGAACGAATAAGGAAAACCCATGCTGCTCGATGCCGACGACTCGCAATTGGTGCTGATTGATTACCAGGAAAAGTTGATGCCCGCCATTTTTGAAGGGCAGCAGGCGCTGGCCAACGCGGTCAAACTCGCCAAGATTGCCAACATGATGCAGGTACCTGTGTGGGGCACGGAGCAAAATCCCTCGCGCCTGGGTTCTAACGCACCAGAGCTGCGTGCCTTGTGCGACAAGACTTTTGCCAAGATGAGCTTCAGCGCGGTGGAAGAGGGCTTGATTGATGTGCTGCGCCCATCGGTCAAGAAGCAACAAGGCGGCAATGCCCGCAGCCTGCCCAAGCACCTGCAAAAACCTGCCGCTCCGCAGGAGCCGGAACGCCCCTCCATCATCATTGCCGGTTGCGAAGCCCATGTCTGCCTGCTGCAAACAGCGTTGCAGTTGCTGGAAGAGGAGATGGAAGTCTGGGTGGTGACGGATGCGTGCAGTTCACGCACCGAACGCAACCGTGATGCGGCTTTTGACCGTCTGGCTGGCGCGGGTGCCGAACTGGTGACCACTGAAATGGTGGCCTTTGAATGGTTGCGCAGCTGTGAGCATCCCGCCTTCAAGCAGATGCTGGAGCTGGTCAAGTAAGCGCAGAAACCTTTCGCAGGCATCCCTGCGTTACCGCCGCACTGCCACGGCAGTGCTTTTTTTGAACTTTGAATACAGCTTACATGAAATTTGTATCAATTGATGCTCTTGTGACTGCCTACTTTTAAAGGCAGGTGAGAGATGTCCATTTATATAAATAAGTGAGCTGCTAACGCAGCTGTCAAAAGGGTTTCAAATTGATATAGCTATGAAAAGCTTAGCTGGTAAGCGTCAGTAGCTCACTTTTTATGTGGAAGCAGCATTGCCTCTGCAGCGGCAATCTGTGCAGGGCTGAGTAAAGTATTGATGGCATGCACATCCTGCATGGCCAAATTGCCGACAGCTTGCCGCAATTGCAGATGGCCCAGCAGCAGGTTGTAGCGAGCTTGCGCCAAATCCTTTTGCGACTGGAAAAGCTGGCTTTGCGCATTCAGCACGTCCATATTGATGCGCACACCGACTTCATAGCCGAGCTGATTGGCTTCCAGTGCACTCTGGCTGGAAGCCATGGCGGCTTCCAGGGCCTGAATCTGGCCGTAGGCGGATTGCACCCCAAAGAACGCACTGCGCACGGCCTGGGCGACCTGGCGTTTGACATCCTCAAGATCGGCCTGCGCTTTTTCCTCCAGAGACAGGGTTTCCTTCACCCGGTTTTGTACGGCAAAACCCGCAAAGAGAGGAATATTCATGACAACACCGACCGTGCCTACAGTGGTGTGGTTGCGCATTGGCATGGTGACGGAGCCGTCGGGGTTGCGCTGTGTGGCATAGCTGGCCTGCAGATCGACCGTGGGTTTATGACCGGCATAGGCCTTGTCGGTTTCCAGGCGGGCGACTTCCACCCCGATCTGTGCCTGGCGTATCAAAGGGCTTTGGGCTTCGGCAAGCTGGAGCCAGGCTGACAGCTCAGAAGGTGTCAAGTCAGGCAAGCGCACCGGTTGGGCCAGGGGCCAGGGCGTTGCGCCGGGTATGCCCACCAGTTGCTCCAGGGCCGCCCGTGCGATACGTAAATCGTTTTCAGCAGCGATTTCCTGGGCACGCACCAGATCGAAACGGGCTTGTGCCTCGCGTGAATCGGTCACGGTGGCTGTACCAATTTCAAAATTGCGCTGAGCAAATGCCAGTTGCTCAGCTACAGCACGCTTTTGTGTCTGTACCAGTTGCAAGCTGTCTTGCGCGGCCAGTACCTGGAAATATGCCTGTGCCGTGCGCACCAGCAGATCCTGGGCAGACGCGTCCACGCGCGCATAGGCCAGATCCACAGTGCGCTGCCCTTGCCGGTAGGTGGCGAGATGGGCGGGGTTGTACAGCGGCTGGCTGGCCTGCAGGCTGGCGGAATCCTGGCGGCCATCGATGCGCTGGGTGGGCAGGTCCCCGCGCACGCGGGTGTCGCTGTACTGGCTGCCGGCCTGGATGCCGATGCGGGGCAGCAATCCGGCCTTGGCCTGAGCACCTTGGCTGATGGTGGCATCCAGTTGGGCGCGCGCGCTTTGCCAAGCGGCGTCATAGATCTGTGCCTGTTCGGTCATCTGGACCAGGCTTTGTGCCTGGGCGCCAGCCCATGAACTTGCGGTCAGGGCGGCCAGCACCACGCTGCGCAAGGAGGGGCGACAAAAAAAGCGGCCGCACTGCCCAAATGAAAACACCATGGATGATTTCTCCAAGAATTTCACCGACAGCACCCGCACAGGCAAGCGATGTGCTGCACACCTGCCGAATCAGTATTTGGGGACGCTGGGGTCGCGCTCGTTGGACCAGGCGTCGATACCGCCCGTGATGTTGGCCACAGACTCGAAACCTTCACGCGCCAGAAAGGCCGCCACGCTCATGCTGCGTGCGCCGTGGTGACAGAGGCAGGCGATGGGGCGATCAGGGTCCAGCTCCTGGAGGCGCGAGGTGATCTCGCCCATGGGAATGCACAGCAGCTCGAATTGGTCGCTGGGCGCCACGCTGGCCACCTGGCATTCCCATTTCTCGCGCACGTCAAGCACCATCGGTTTGACCGCATCACCAGCAAATTGGCCCAGCCATTCGTCGAGCAGGCGGGGGCGCACTTGATAAAACATAGAAATCTCCGGCGATGCAGACAAGCAATGGTGTTGTTAGAACGAGAAGCGAGGGGCAGTGGCAAAGCCTTGCAGGCGCGCTGCCACGATGTCCCAGGGGGTACGAGTTTCTGTCTGGTTACCCTGCTTGCTGACCACGGTGAAGCGCATCATGGGCTTTTGGCCGACGATGGCACCCAGTCGGCCACCATCCTTCAGGTGGCTCAGCAATTCCTGGGGCAGCACTTCCACGGAGCCGCTGAGCAAGATCACGTCAAACGGGCCTTCCGGCAGCACATCCTTGGAGCCATCTGCCACGCGCACGGTCACGTTGCTGCAGCCGGCATCGGTCAGGTTTTCACGGGCCATGTCAGCCAGATCGGCATTGATTTCCAGCGTCACGACTTCCTTGGCTAGCTTGGACAGCAGCGCTGCGCTATAGCCCGAGCCGGTGCCGATCTCCAGCACACGGTCGGTGGGCTGAATGTCCAGGTCGTTGATCATGCGCGCTTCCACGCGGGGCTGGAACATGCACAGCCCTTGTTCGATGGCATTGCTGTCTTCGCTCAGCGGCACTTCCACGTCCATAAAGGCCAGGCTGTAGTGCGCAGGAGGCGTGAAATCTTCACGGCGCACGGTGTAGAGCGCCTCCAGCAGGTTCTCGCTATCTACGTTCCAGGGGCGCACTTGCTGTTGCACCATGTTGTAGCGGGCATTTTCAGTGGCGTCGTTACGGTCAAGCAGGCTGTTCAGGGGCAAATTCATGGGGTCTCCTCCGCTACGGGATGGCTTATCTGAAACAAACTCACGATTCTACGAGGGTGAAGACGGGTTGACAGCATTGTCGGGTTGTCGCCCACGCCAAAGCTTTCTGGCCCATTGCGTCAAATCATCCAAATAACAGTAAACAACAGGCACCACGACCAGTG
>JAEYRT010000146.1 GCA_023435325.1 Pseudomonadota bacterium
GCCCTGGAGTACCTGGATCGCAGCCTGGGCAGTGGCTTTCGACCCGGCATGGGTCAACTCATACCTGACCGCATGTTCTGGGCGCAACCCGAAGAAGGTGTGGAAGCTGCCGAAAGCGGCGAAGATAGCGGCTCAGAACCGTCTGAAATCCCTGCCGAGACGGGGAATCAACCGCCCCTAGAGGGCTTTGTAATGCCTCTCCATGACACCAAACACTGACCTGAATCAACCGTTGTTCGAGCGCGCCAAGGGCGTGATTCCCGGTGGCGTGAACTCGCCCGTGCGTGCATTCAACGCTGTTGGCGGCACCCCCCGCTTTGTCAAGCGCGCGCAAGGTGCTTACTTCTGGGACACCAACGACCAGCAGTTTGTGGACTACATCGGCTCTTGGGGCCCCATGATCCTGGGCCATGGCCACCCCGAAGTACTGCAGGCCGTGCAGGCTGCTGCGCTGGAAGGCTTCAGCTTTGGCGCCCCCACCGAGCGCGAAGTGGTGCTGGCCGAGAAGATTCGCGAACTCGTGCCCTCGATGGAGATGGTGCGCATGGTGTCCTCCGGCACCGAAGCCGGCATGAGCGCCCTGCGCCTGGCCCGCGGCTACACCGGCCGCAGCAAGATCATCAAGTTCAACGGCTGCTACCACGGTCATGCGGACTCGCTGCTGGTCAAGGCTGGATCGGGCTTGGCCACGTTTGGCTCATCCTCTTCGGCGGGTGTGCCTGCCGATGTGGTCAAGGACACCATCGTGCTGGAGTACAACGATGTGGCCCAGCTCGAAGAAGCATTTGCCAAGATGGGTAGCGAAATCGCCTGCGTGATCCTGGAGCCCATTGCGGGCAATATGAACTTTGTGCGTGCCTCGGTGGAATTCACACGCCGCATCCGTGAACTGACCAAGGAGCACGGTGCGTTGATGATTTACGACGAAGTCATGACGGGCTTCCGCGTGGCCCTGGGCTGCGCACAAAGCATCTACGCCCAAAAGATCGAAGGCTTTGTGCCCGACCTGAGCGTGATGGGCAAGGTCATTGGTGGCGGCATGCCCATGGCGGCTTTCGGTGGCCGCCGCGAAATCATGGAACAGCTCTCGCCACTGGGCCCCGTTTATCAGGCCGGCACCCTGTCGGGCAACCCGATTGCCACCGCCTGCGGCCTGAAGACGCTGGAGCTGATCAGCCGCCCCGGCTTCCATTCGGAGTTGCACCTCAAGACCGGCCACCTGATGCAGGGCCTGAAAGCCGAAGCTGACGCTGCGGGCATTCCCTTCAGCATTGACTGGCAAGGCGGCCTGTTTGGTTTTTACCTGCTGCCCGAGCTGCCCACCACCTACCACGAGGTGATGAAGACCGACGGCCAGCTGTTCAACAAGTTCTACCACGGCATGCTCGAGCGCGGCCATTACTTCGCGCCCGCGTTGTACGAAGCCGGCTTTGTGAGCATGGCGCACAGCGAAGCGGACATCGACCGCACGATCGAAGCGGCGCGCGAAGTGTTCAAGACGCTGTAAACGCCTTTTCAGCACACAACCCCTGCCCTGCACGCTGCCAGCAGCCTGCAGGGCTTTTTCATGCCGGGCGCTGAAACCGGCTTCTCATCTCCTCCACCGCAGCACGCGTCACACAGGCGGCAGCATGGTCATTGACCATGCCCATGGATTGCATGAAGGCGTAGCAGGTGGTGGGGCCCACGAATTTCCAGCCACGCTGCTTCAGCGCTTTGGCCAGAGCTTGCGATTCAGGGGTTTGCGCCAGCACCTGCACACCGTCGCTGGCCTGCTCCGGGGCAAAACGCCAGAAAAAGGCAGCCAGCGAGCCTTCCTGTGTCACCATCTCCGCAGCGCGTGCGGCATTGTGGATCACGGCCTCAATCTTGCCGCGGTGACGCACGATGCCAGCATCGTGCAGCAGGCGCTGCACATCGGCCTCACCAAAGCGGGCCACCTGGTGAAAGTCAAACTGCGCGAAGGCAGCCCGGAAGTTCTCGCGCTTTTGCAAGATGGTGTACCAGCTCAGCCCGGACTGAAAGGCCTCCAGGCTGATCTTCTCGAACAACCTGCGGTCATCCGCCACCGGGAATCCCCACTCCTGGTCATGGTAGTGCACATAAGGATCACGCCCCAAACACCACGTGCAGCGTGGCTGACCATCTGGCCCAGGTCCCGTAGCAATCATGCAAAGCCTCCTTGCCACCGCACTATAGACAACAAAACGGGCAACAAAAAACCCGGTGGGTTGCCCTTCACCGGGTTCAAAAATACGAGCTACTTTCGCTTGATATTCAAGGATTTCAAATAGTTTTATATCTGAAACGCTTGCCCCTCAAGCGCCAGCAGCTTCAATTTTTAATGACCTTTAGCCAAACGCGAATGGCGCATGCCGTAAAAGCAATAGATCGTCGTGCCCAACGCCATCCACACCAAAAAGCGCGCCCAGGTCAGCGTGGTCAGGTTCATCATCAGATACACACACAGCACGGCTGACAACAGAGGCAGCACGGGAGCCATCGGCACTCGGTAGCCCTTGCCCTGCAGATGCTTCTTGCGCAGCACGAGCACGCCAATGCTCACCAGCACAAAGGCCGACAGCGTGCCGATGTTGATCATCTCCTCCAGCGCTTCCACATTGGTGAAACCCGCCAGCAAAGCCACCACAATGCCCACAGCCACCTGCAGGCGCACCGGCGTTTTGCGCGTCTGGGACGTCACACCCCAGCTGCGTGGCAGTAGACCATCGCGGCACAGTGCCAGCAGCACACGGGCACTGCCCATGAGCAGCACCATGACCACCGTGGTCATGCCTGCCAGCACACCGATCGAGATGATTTGTGCCGCCCAACCTGCCCCCACAGCCACAAAAGCAGTAGCCAGCGACGGGTTCTCAGCCTTGGCCAATTCGGTGTAGGGCACCATGCCGGTCAACGCCAAAGTCACAAGGATGTAGAGCACGGTCACCAATGCCAGGCCGCCCAGAATGCCGCGTGGCAGCGTGCGTTGCGGATCTTTCACTTCCTCGGCCGAAGTGGCCACGATGTCAAAGCCCAAAAAGGCAAAGAACACCAGCGAAGCGCCCGAGATCACCCCCAACCAGCCGTACTGGCTGGGCGCCGCACCAAACAGCCAGGCCAGCATGGGCTGCCCCCACACATCACCACTGACCCCATGTGCCACCACAGGTGCTTGCGCAGGAGGAATGAAGGGGGAGAAGTTCTCGGTGTTCAGATAGGTGAAACCCACCACGATCACAAACAGCGTGATGGCAATCTTGATCAGCGTGAACACATTGTTCACCTTGGCCGACACCTGCGTGCCCGCTATCAGCAGCACGGTGAACACGGTCACCACCAGGAAAGGCCCCCAGTACATGCTCACGCCACCCAACTGCAAAGTCGATGGAATATCCAGCCCCGCCGTAGCAAACACAGTGCTCAGATAAATGCCCCAGTATTTGGCAATCACCGCCCCGGCGGAAATCATCTCCAGCAACAAATTCCAGCCAATGATCCAGGCCAGCCCTTCACCCAGCGTCAGATAGGTATAGGTGTAGGCACTGCCCGTGACCGGCACGTTGGAGGCGAACTCCGCATAGCACATGATGGCCAGCGCACAGGTGAAAGCCGCGATGATGAAGGAGAAGATCACCGCAGGGCCCGCAAATGTGCCTGCGGCACGCGCTCCCACGGAAAAAATGCCCGCGCCCACAGCCACGGCCAAGCCCATGATGATCAAATCGAAAGTACCCAGCGTGCGCTTGAGCTGGCGCCCTGGCTCGTCCGCATCAGCCAATGCCTGTGCGACGGTTTTGGTTCGTAACCACTGCATGCAAACCCTTTGTGGCCAGCCAGCGCGAAAAGCGCAGGCGGCCTTCTCATTTCAAAAGGCGAATACTAGGGATTACACGTAGCACTCGCACAAAGCCTGCACTTACACCTGTTCAGACGCTTGATTTCTGCGGGCTTTCCTGCAAACCGCGACCATCCTCGATAGCAGCACTACCACCTGCATATGCATGCAAGCGCTTTTCAATCAGCGCAAATATCCTGCACGCCCATCAATCCATACGCAAAAAAACCCAAGGTCGCAGTCACCACCTTGGGTCAGCACATTACGGCATGCGGGCGATCAGCGCGTGTTTTCAGGAGGAATGGCCAAGATCCAGTCCGCCATGGCTTCAGCCTGCTCCTGCGTCACCTGTGGGTGACGCGGCATGATGGTATTGCCCCACACCCCCACACTGCCCTCCCGGATCTTGCGCGCAATATAGGCAGCTGCATCGCTTTGCTGGCTATAACGATCCGCTACCTGCAAAAAGCTCGGCCCGACAAACTTGCGATCAATGCCATGGCAGCGCATGCAGTTGCTGTTCTCGATCGCCGTTTTGCCCTGGGCCAATTCCGGGCGCTTTTGCACCATTTCATGCACACGCTGCGCCGTACTCTGGTCCGATGGTGTGCCGATATACAGGCGCACGCCCAGATTGAGCAAACCACCGACCACCAAAATCATGCCGATGATGATGAGCCAGCCCAGCCACTTGGGGCGCTGCACCGGCTCGTCGTCGTAATCCCGCATGAAAAAATCCTTTCACCAAAAACAAAACGGCACGGGGCCGAAACCACATGCCGAGTGTGCGCGCCCTCCATAAAAAGCGCTGATTGAGGTATCAACTACCCCAAGAATTGCGAGGACAGCTCAACCCATCTTTAGATGGGCGGTGCAGACGAGGCGCATTCGCGAAGGCAGTAGCAGCGCTACGACAAGGCTAGGCGCCCCCGCGAATGCAACGACGTATGCAGAGTTGTCGTCGCAGTTCGTTTAGTGGCGGAAGTGGCGCACGCCGGTGAAGACCATCGCCACGCCACGCTCGTTGGCCGCATCGATGACTTCCTGGTCACGCATCGAACCACCGGGCTGTGCCACGCAGGTTGCGCCGGCATCGACCACCACATCCAAACCATCGCGGAAGGGGAAGAAAGCATCCGACGCGACCACGGTGTTTTGCAGCGTCAGCTTGGCCGCTTCGGCCTTGATCGATGCAATGCGTGCCGAGTCCAGACGCGACATCTGGCCCGCGCCCACGCCCATGGTCATGCCGTTCTTGCAGAACACAATCGCGTTGGACTTGACGAACTTGGCGACCTTCCAGGCGAACAGCAGGTCGTTCAGTTCTTCAGGCGTAGGCTGCTTCACCGTCACCACCTTCAAATCGGCCAATTGCAGTTCGTGGTTGTCGGCGGATTGCAGCAACAGACCGGAGCCGACGCGCTTGGTTTCCAGCGC
This sequence comes from Pseudomonadota bacterium, assembly GCA_023435325.1. Classification (GTDB taxonomy): domain Bacteria; phylum Pseudomonadota; class Gammaproteobacteria; order Burkholderiales; family Burkholderiaceae_C; genus Comamonas. The sequence goes on from JAEYRT010000146.1 coordinate 5,276, forward strand.
GTTGCGCACTTGCCCATAGTTCTCAGGCAGCGCAATCTTCATCAGGCGCACATTGACCTTGGCCTTGAAGATTTCCAGTGCTTCAGCAGTGAAGTCAGGGGCCATCAGCACTTCGACAAACTGCTTGGATACGGCTTCCGCAGCCGCCTTGTCCACTGGGCGGTTGAAGGCAATGATGCCGCCGAAGGCGCTGGTGGGGTCGGTCTGGAAGGCCTTGGAGTACGCCTCGAAGGGGTTGGCACCAATGGCCACACCACAGGGGTTGGCGTGCTTGATGATCACGCAGGCAGGCACTTCAAAGCTCTTCACGCATTCCCACGCCGCATCGGCGTCGGCAATGTTGTTGTAGCTCAGTTCCTTGCCCTGCAGCTGCACGCCGGTGGCCAGCGAACCGGCAGCAGGTGCCAGGTCGCGGTACCAGGCGGCTTGCTGGTGGCTGTTTTCGCCGTAGCGCAGGTCCTGCACCTTCACGTACTGCTCGTTGAACTGGCCGGGGAATTCAGCGCGTGCAGGCACATATTCCTCGCTCAGCTTTTCTTCTTCGAAATTCACCGAAGACAGATAGTTGCTGATGGCACCGTCGTACTGGCTGATGCGGTTGAAAGCGGCTACGGACAACTCAAAACGCAGCTTGTTGGACAGCTTGCCGCTGGCCTTCAGCTCGGCCAGCACCTCCTCGTACTGGTCAGCGGCCGTGACCACGCCCACATCCTTCCAGTTCTTGGCAGCAGAGCGCACCATGGCAGGACCACCGATGTCGATGTTCTCGATGGCGTCGGCCAGTGTGCAGCCTTCCTTGGCCACTGTGGCTTCGAAGGGGTACAGGTTCACCACCAGCAGGTCGATGGTTTCAATGCCGTGTTCCTTGAGCGCAGCCATGTGCTCGGGCAGATCGCGGCGGGCCAGCAAGCCACCGTGCACCTTGGGGTGCAAGGTCTTGACGCGGCCATCCAGCATTTCAGGGAACTGGGTGACTTCGGCCACCTCGGTCACGGGCAAGCCCTTGTCGGCCAGCAGCTTGGCCGTGCCGCCTGTGGACAGAAGCTGCACGCCCATGGCGTGCAGGGCTTGCGCAAATTCAACGATACCGGTCTTGTCAGAGACGGAGAGCAGTGCTTTCATGGTGCAACTCAATAATGATGAAATCGTTAATCAGCGCTTACCCTGCAAGCGCTGACAGCTATCAAAGTAAAAGTCCGGCTTGCGACGCTCAGAGCATCTGGTGCTCCTGCAGCTTCTTGCGCAAGGTATTACGGTTCAATCCCAGCCATTGGGCCGCGCGCGATTGGTTCTGGTCCGCCTGCTGCATGACCACATCCAGCAACGGTTTCTCGACCAAGTGCAACACCATGTCGTACATGTTGCTGGGTGTCTCACCGCCCAGGTCGCGAAAATAACTCTCCAGACTGACGCGTACGCATTCCTCAATGCTTTGGTTGTTCTGTTCTTGGGTGCTCATGCAGCCAATTCCTCTATCTCTTGCTCTGTAGCCGCCACGCTTTGCCGTGGCAAGCGCTCCATCTGCTGCCCCAGCTGCTGCAAAAAGTCAGCCACGGCCTGCCACTGCACTTGGCAGTCATCGATGGTGTTGATATGACGTCGAAATTCTTCCCCGCCTGGCAAGGCTCGCAAATACCACGCAATGTGCTTGCGTGCGCTGCGCACACCGGTCAGCTCGCCATAGAGGCCGTAGTGGTCCTGCAGGTGCTCTAGCAGCAGCTTTCTCAATTCCGACACCAGAGGTGGGGCCAGATGCTCACCAGTTGCCAGAAAGTGGCCGATCTCCCGAAAAATCCAGGGCCGCCCCTGCGCCGCGCGCCCCACCATCACTGCATCTGCGCCGGTATAAGCCAGCACATCACGCGCTTTTTCGGGGCTGGTGATATCACCATTGGCCACCACAGGCACTTTCACGGCCTGCTTGACGGCAGCAATCGTGTCGTACTCGGCAAAGCCCTTGTAACCTTGCTCACGGGTGCGCCCATGCACGGTGAGCATCTGAATGCCCACCTCCTCGAACTGCGAAGCCAGCTGAACGGCATTCTTCTCGGCATCGCACCAGCCGGTACGCATCTTCAGAGTGACAGGCACATCAAAAGGTCGGGCAGCTTCCACCACAGCCTGGGCAATTTCCACCGCTAAAGGTTCGTTTTGCATCAAGGCGGAACCGGCCCATTTGTTGCACACCTTTTTGGCCGGACAGCCCATGTTGATGTCGATGATTTGCGCGCCACGCTCGATGTTGTAGATGGCCGCTTCGGCCATCATGGGCGCATCCGTGCCTGCAATCTGCACGGCGATCGGACCAGGCTCTCCGTCATGGTTGGCGCGACGGCTGGTCTTGAGGCTGTTCCACAAATCCTTGCGCGACGTGACCATTTCGCTGACCGCGTACCCAGCCCCCAGCGCCTTGCACAGCTGGCGAAACGGCCGATCCGTCACGCCCGCCATCGGGGCAACCAACAGGTTGTTGGCCAGTGTGTACTGACCGATGCGCAGCGCAGTCATGAAAGCAGGGAGGGTGGGAGCGAGGGAAAACGCGCTATTGTATCTGCTCAAAAATTGGGCAAATCACTCCGCTACAAAGACACTAGCAAAGAATCAGGTAAGCCCTCGCACACTTGCACAGACAGCATCAGTAATGCACGGGTTCAGGCACAAATGCCCACCAGTGACCTGGAATGCCTTGCCACCCGTTGGATTGCATGACATCAACCAGCCACTGGCGGTTGAACACGACATCGGGAGAGACATTTTCCTCCTTCGCATACGCAACGTCTTGAGCCAGCGCCGGCAAGGTGAAATGCACGCCCCCCATATCCACCTCTGCACCATCGGCCAGCGGGCCCCGCACGAATTGCGCGGCAACATCACTGTTGGCAACCACCAAGCGTACATCGAGCACTTGCTGCATCTGCCCCGGTGCCACCCTCACATAGGGGCAGCCTTGGGGAATGAGTTTGATGCCGTGGGCCAATAACTGGACACGTGCCAGTTGAAAGGCCCGTAAAGCGTCGCCTTGTGAAAGCAAAGGCAGGCAATCGGGCTCGATAAGGTGCTCATAGACGGTGGGTTCTTCTGGAGCAGATATGGCAAACGTTGCTGCCATGCTCATGGGAGCACTGGCTGCCAGCAGCGCTACGAGCGCAATAGAGGGGGTGGTGCCGACGATGTGTTGCATACATTTCTGCACTGCAAATGGGACTTTCATACCCGAAGCTTAGGATAAGCCTTCGCCTTTTGTCAGCAGGTGTCCGCCTACACTCACCAGTATGGAAGCTTGGTTTCAAGAAATTTTGCAATGGCTGGCCCTGCCACAGTTTGGTCTTAGCACCCTGTTCGTAGTGGCGCTGGTATCAGCCACTCTGCTGCCCATGGGCTCAGAACCGGCTGTTGTCGGCCTGTTACAGCTCAACCCTGAGTTGTTTTGGCCTGCGATATTGACTGCCACGGCAGGTAACACCATCGGTGGTGCCATCAGCTGGTTCATGGGGCTGGGCGCCCACCAAGCTTGGCATGCTGCCCGTCAGCGACGCCGACAAGGACTGCCCTTGCCCGCAAACAGCAAACCACCGCGGGAGCTTTCACGCCACGAACGTCGTGCCCGAATCTGGCTGCGCAAATGGGGGGCCAAAACCTGCCTCTTGAGCTGGCTACCCGTGGTGGGCGACCCCCTGTGCGCTGTAGCTGGCTGGCTCAAGCTGCCTTTCTGGCCTTGCGTCTTCTATATGGCGATCGGTAAGTTCTCGCGTTATCTGATGATGACCTCTGCCATCATCTGGGCTCTTCCTGGCTAGAGCGCTTGGATATGGAAACGGACTCACACCTCCATTTTCATGGGCATCAAGGCCTGTAATGTCTGAGAAGGAACCCGTCGGACTGGCGGCGATGGCTTGCTCACCAGGCCTTGGCAGTTTCTGCTTTTTTTAAGCACCACGTGCCAGAGGCAGCTTGCTGCCAGCCATGGCACGTTCCTGGAGTACATCGCTGCGAAACCGGAACAGCTTGGCGGGCCGCCCTGCCGCTCCGACAGTGACCTGTCCGGTTTCTTCCACCAATGCCTGTTGCTCCATCAAGCGGCGGAAGTTCTGTTTGTGCAAGCCTCGGCCAGCCAGTGCTTCCACCGCCTGCTGCAGCTGCAGCAGCGTGAATTCGGCTGGCATCAACTCGAACACCACAGGCCGGTACTTGATCTTGGCCCGCAATCGCGCAATCCCCGTCGCCAAGATCCGGCGATGGTCATGCAGCATGGCTCGCCCGGGAAGCAGCGTGCGCGCCGCTATACCGCGGCGCGTGGCCTCTTCCACCATACCGGCTTCAAACAGCAATTCATAGCGCTGCAACACCAGATCTTCGTTCCAAACTTGACCGTGTGCACCAAAATTGATGGCCACCCGCGCCTGTCGGGACTGACGAAGCGCTGGTTCCGGTGCCTCCTGCGCCCAGACCTGCAACTGCGGCAGGATGAGCGCCTCCACCATCTGGGGTGTTCCATCGCGCCAATCTTCCCAGGGGAAATAGCTGTACCAATCCTGCCAGCTGGTATCGCCTTGCGGCTCTTCATCAGGTTGCAGCGTTAGGCCCAAATAACTGATGGACAACACATGCGCAGCTTCTTCGCGCTCACGGTCGGCAAAGGTATACAGCTGCTCCACATAACCCAGGTTGTGCTGAGTCTGGTTTTCCACCCAACTGCGCAGGCCCGCTTGCAAAGAGCGGTGCACCATTTGAAAAGGCCCTGCAGGCAATGCCTGTCCATGGCAGGTCGTAAGTACCCGTGGCTGGCCGGCGTTCACCGCTGCCAGCACAGCCACCAGTTCTGCATGAAGCGCTTGAACAGAAGATGGATTCAATGTAAATAACCGAAGTAAATAGAAATAAGAGTAGCTGCAGTGGCTGCCGTCATGCTGGGATGTGATGTGGTTGCCGCGTTTAACCCTTGACTGCTTCTGCGTAATTTTGCTGTCAAAGCAAGACCGATTGAAGCGCCCCCGGCAAACGCCCGAATGCTATTGGTTTTTCCCCAGTTGTCACGCAGAGATTGTCCATCGGGCAAGCATTCTGCTAGTGTCTTTACTTTTGGATTGCATCGTCTTCTTTGACACCACTTTTCCAAAGCAACGGTTCTTTCTTGCCAAGCCTCGTTTGCTGTGCTTCATACTTGCTTCTTCCTTATATTTGAAATGTCTTCTATCACTAGAAACAAGCGCTTTGCCATTCCCGGACCCGTACTGCTGGTATTCATTGCTGCGGCGCTTTCCTCTTTGATCATCGCTGTTGTGAATGTGCGCTCATCCAGCGTGCGCGCAGACGCGGTGGATGCCATACAGCACATGACAACGGCCATGCGCCAGCTCAACGAATTGCAATCTTCGGTCAAAGATGCTGAAAGCGCGCAGCGCGGATATTTACTGACCCATGACGAAGCCTATCTGGAGCCGTACTACCGGGCTGCTGAAAATCTGGATGTGCAACTGGAGGGACTGATAGAAGACAATGCAGACAGCGCGACACGAGATCAACTGGCGGCCCAGATCTCAGCCTTCGCTCGCCGCAAGTTCGCCACCATGCAGGAGAGCATTGACCTGCTGCAAGCCGGCAAAGCCAACGAAGCCGTGAGCGTGATGCGCCTGGACCGTGGCAAAAGTGATATGGACCGGCTCAACACCTGGATTCGGGATTTGAGCGGCCTCCAGAATGTGGAACTGGAGCGACGCCAGGCGCTGTGGGTACAAGCAGCCTCTGCCTCCAATCTGTATTCATGGGGCGGCTCGATCACCTTGCTGTTGCTGGTCATGATCACGGCCTTGATGACAGCCCGCGAATACCAACGCAAGCTGACACAGACTTGGGTGTCTACGGGGCTTTCCGGCTTGAGCCAAGCACTTCAAGGCGACCACACGCTGGAACAATTGGGTAAAAATGCATTGGACTACCTGGCCCAATATCTGGATGCCAAAGTGGGAGCAGGCTATGTAGTGGATCGCATGCATGGCCGCTACCAATTATTTGGTGGATACGCGCTGCCGAGTGAGGGCCTGCACCCCCAGGTTACTCCCGGCGAAGGGCTGACAGGACAAGCACTCAGCACCCTCAAAATAGTCAAGGTGCAGGATCTGCAAACATCGCACTGGCAGATCCAGTCCAGCACAGGACAAACCTCACCCGCAGAGTTACTCATCGTGCCTGCGGTGGAGAATGACAAGGCCTATGCCGTGTTTGAACTGGGCTTCTTACGCCCGACCAGCGAAGCAGAGAGCGAGCTGCTGGAAAGCGCGTCCAGCATCTTGGCCGTGGCTGTTCGTTCAGCCATTGACCGCACCGAGTTGGAAAAATTGCTCGAAGAAACCCGGCTGCAATCGGAAGAGCTGCAAATGCAGCAGGAAAAGCTGCGCAGCAGCAACGAAGAGCTGGAACAGCAAAGCCAGGCGCTGCAGAACTCCCAGGCGCAAATGGAGCAGCAGCAGCATGAGCTGGAGTGCAGCAATGCCCACCTGGAAGAACAAACCCAGAAACTGGAGCACCAGCGCGAGCAACTGTTGCGCGTACAAGATGCGCTGACCGACAAGGCGCGTGAACTGGAAATGGCCAGCCAGTACAAGAGTGAGTTTCTGGCCAATATGAGCCATGAACTGCGTACACCGCTGAATTCCACTTTGATCCTGGCCAAACTGCTGACGGAAAACAAAACCGGCAACCTTTCGAGCGAACAGATCAAATATGCCCAAACCATTTACGACGCTGGCAACGATCTGCTCTCTTTGATCAACGATATTCTGGATCTGTCCAAAATTGAAGCAGGCCAGGCCACAATCACGGTCGAGCCTGTCAATATCGCGACATCCATGCAGAGCCTGATTGAGCCTTTACGCCCCCTGGCGCAACAAAAAGGCCTGGACCTGAGGTGCCAGATTGATGCCGATGTTCCCATGCGCATGCAAACCGACGGGCTGCGCTTGGGTCAAATTCTCAAGAACCTGCTCTCCAACGCCATCAAGTTCACACACCAGGGCAGTGTGACGCTCCATGTCTCCATGGAAGGCCCAAAAATGATCGCCTTTGCTGTACGAGATACAGGTATTGGCATCCCTGAAAGCCAGCTGCAAATGATTTTCGAGGCTTTCCATCAGGCAGACGGCAGCACGCACCGCAAATATGGTGGCACCGGTCTGGGTCTGTCCATTGCCCGCAACCTAGCCAAACTGTTGGGCGGCAATATTTCAGTGCATAGCGTGCCGGACAGTGGAAGTGTGTTCACTTTTAGAACCACTGTAGATCAAGCATTGCCTGAACTGATTCAAAAACACCCTTCTGCAGCTCCAGCACCAACTCCTGCGATTGCCATACAAAACGCACAAACCGTTGCAGCACCCGAGATTGCCACGACAAAAGAAGCCACACCATTGCCTCAACGGACTGTAAAGAATGGTCGGCACATTCTGATCGTGGAGGATGATGATCAATTTGCCCAAATCCTGATCGAGCTGTGCCAGGAAAAAGGCTTCAGCAGCGAAGTAGTAGGTGACGCTGCTCAAGCGCTGGATGCTGCTGTACAAAGCCGCCCCCAGGCCATCGTGCTGGACATCCACCTACCCGATTTTTCAGGGCTTGGGGTGCTGGACCTGCTGAAACGCAACCCCGTCACACGCCATATACCAGTACACATTGTTTCCGCAACCGACTATACCCAGGAGGCACTGGGACGAGGCGCCATTGGTTATGCGCTCAAGCCAGTAGATCGAGAAGAACTGGTATGCGCCCTGGAAAAACTGGAAGCCAAGTTCACGCAGAACATTCACCGGGTTTTGCTGATTGAAGATGACGAGCGCCAGCAAAACAGCATACGCAGCTTATTAAGCAGTATCAGCGTGGAAATCGAGTGCGCCGATACGGCAGCCATGGCCCTGGAGCAGCTAGGTCGCTTCACCTATGACTGCGTGATCATGGATTTGAACCTGCCTGACATGAGCGGCTTTGAATTGCTGGAGCAAATGTCCGAGCATGACGGTATTTCATTCCCGCCCGTGATTGTTTATACCGGCAGGGTGCTGTCGCGCGACGAGGAAATGCAGCTGCGGCGCTTTTCCAATTCCATCATCATCAAGGATGCGCGCTCACCTGAGCGCCTGCTGGACGAAGTGACCCTGTTCTTGCACCAGGTTGAAGAGGAACTCTCTCCGGAGCACAAGAAGATGCTGGTGGAGGCGCGCAGTCGAGATGCTGCGCTGGAAGGCAAAACCGTGCTGGTGGTGGAAGACGATGTACGCAATATTTTCGCACTCAACAGCATTTTGGAGCCGACCGGCATGCAGGTTGAAATTGCGCGCAATGGTCTTGAGGCACTAGAGCTGTTGAAGCAAAAAGAAAACGCCATCGACCTTGTCCTAATGGACATCATGATGCCCGAGATGGATGGCTATACCGCCATGCGTGAAATCAGACATAACCCGCAATGGCGACGGTTGCCCATTATTGCCTTGACTGCCAAGGCCATGAAAGACGATCAAGAGAAATGCTTGGCAGCAGGCGCCAATGACTACATTGCCAAACCTCTTGATGTGGAAAAATTGCTTTCGCTGATCCGGGTATGGATGCCAAGCTAAAAGATCGCATTTCTCCTTGTTGCCATGCCACATAGAAAAAAAATACAAATAGCGGAAATTGAACAGCGCCTCATTCTTGACGCCATTTATTACCGCTATCACTATGACTTCAGAAGCTATGCAAAACCTTCTATTTCAAGAAGCCTGCAAGCAGCTCTGGTGCACTTTGGCTGCAGCACCATATCTCAATTACAGGACCGCATTCTCCACAATGCCTCAGATTTCACAGAACTGCTGAACTACCTCACCATTCAGGTGAGCGAGATGTTTCGCGATCCTGAATACTTTCTGGCACTGCGAAACAAAGTTGTCCCCTTGCTCCGCACCTACCCATACCTGAAGATATGGGTGGCTGGCTGCAGTACCGGAGAAGAAGTTTATTCAATGGCCATTCTGCTGCATGAAGAGGACTTACTAGAACGCAGCATAATTTACGCAACCGACATCAACACGCAAGCTTTAAGAATTGCCGAGCAAGGCATATTCAATATAGAAAAAGCTGAAAAATATTCAAAAAATTACATCAAATCAGGCGGAAAAGGTTCTCTCTCCCAGTACTACACGGCGCGCTACGGAAATATTGTATTCAACAAAATTCTAAAGAAAAATATAGTTTTTGCAGACCATAGCTTGGCCACAGATAGTGTTTTTGCCGAACTACAGCTCATCTCTTGCAGAAATGTCTTGATTTATTTTGATTCAGAATTACAGGAAAAGGCAATCAATTTATTCAATGATTCTTTATGTCATCGGGGATTTTTAGGACTAGGCTCCAGAGAAAGCATACGCTTCACTGAACAATTCAATAATTTCGAAGAGTTTGCCTTCAAAGAAAAAATATACCGAAAGAAAAACCCAATAAAAATAAATAACCAATTATCAGAACATAGGCACTCAATACTTCATAAATAAATCTGATTTCAATATTCTTATGACAACAAAAGACACCATCAAATGCCTTATCGTTGATGACATACCTCAGAACCTTGTCGCTTTGGAAGCACTGCTTCAACGTGAAGACATTGTTTTCTTGAAAGCCCATTCCGGCAACGAAGCTTTGGAACTACTTCTGGAGCATCATGAAATAGCCCTGGCTTTATTGGATGTACAAATGCCTGAGATGAACGGCTTCGAGCTCGCCGAATACATCCGCGGCAGCGAAAGAACGCGTCATATCCCATTAATTTTCATTACAGCAGGCTCTAGTGAGGAAAACTGGCAATTCAAGGGCTATGAAAGTGGAGCCGTCGATTTTCTTTACAAACCTATCAACCCTCATATACTTAAAAACAAGGTCAATATATTCTTTGAATTGCACCAACAAAAACAAGAACTGGCTCGCCAACTACGCAAAAGAACGGAAGCATTACGCATCAATGATATGTTTATGGCAGTACTCAGCCATGATTTGCGCAACCCCCTTCAAATCATCAAAAATAGTGCCACAATTTTAAAACGCAACCTAGAAGACCCCAAACTTTCAGAATCTGCTGAACGCATTCTAAATAAAAGCCACCATATGGGTCGCATGGTCGAAGAGTTACTGGATGTCACTCGTATACGACAAGCAGGAGGTTTGCGCCTAGCGCCAGAAGAGCTGAATGTAGACGTTTTTTTGACCGCCAAGATCAAGGAACTTTCACACTTACATCCACTACACAATTTCTCTTACCAATTCCAGGGCGATCCTCTATGTTACTGGGACACGGAAAGATTGCACCAAGTTTTAAACAATATCTTAGGCAATGCCATCCAACACGGTGAATCCTCACAGCCAATTATTATAAATTTACAGGCTCAGCATGATTATGA
>JAEYRT010000187.1 GCA_023435325.1 Pseudomonadota bacterium
ATGATGATGAGGTCAAAAAATTCCGGGCTGAACTGCTTGTACACATCGTCTGCCCCTTTTTTGCCGGTGACGGCCTGGTACAGACCCAGGTAGACCTCGTAGGCTTTGTTGACCTGCTTGCCGGAAGCTTTCTTGCCATGGGTAATGGCCAGCTCCAGCTCCTCCACGGTTTTGCTGCCATCGACTTCGACACGCTCAATGCCCTTGGCGTGGGGGCTGAGCTTGGCCATGGCACCTTTGAAGGGTTTGATGTCACCCACTATGGTCTGGTCCACCATGATATTGCGGTCTGCCAGAAACAGGATGCGCTTTTTGGCACCACTTTTAAGCAAGCGCCAGATGATTTGGAAAGCGGTGTAGGTTTTGCCTGTGCCGGTCGCCATGACCAGCAGCACGCGGTTTTGGCCTGCAGCCACGGCCTCTAAAGTTTTGTTGATGGCATGAAGCTGGTAGTAGCGCGGTACACGGTTGCTGTCGCCCTGATAGTAGGCAAAGGCGTTGACCTGCTGCTGTGCAGGTGTCCAGCCTTTCCATGCGCAGTAGCGCTCCCAAAGTTGCTCAGGACTGGGGAATTCATCAAGGCTGATTTCGCGAATCAGCTCACCATCCGCCAGCGTGGCATCCCGGAACACAAAGCCATCACCATTACTGGAAAACGCAAACGGCACGCCCATGCGCTCGGCGTAATCCGTGGCTTGCTGCAGACCTGAACCTACGCTGTGAATGTTGTCCTTGGCTTCCACAACGGCTAGCGGCTGACCGTACTGCCAGCACAGCAGGTAGTCCGCAAACAAGGCAGATTGTTTGTTGCGCTGTGCCTTCTGTCCGCGCACCACGATACGGCCGGGAGCAATGGTGTATTCGCGGTAGATTTGGGAAGTTTCGCTCCAACCTGCTTTCACAATGGCTGGATCAATGAACTTGGAGCGAATGTCTGCTTCGCTGAGCTGCTTTTTATCCAATGCTTGTCTCCGGCATGCCAACAATCTGTAACCAATTATGGCAAATCCGAAAACTCGCTCATTGAGCTGACACTGTCGACAGTTGACGTAGAGAGAACATCAGTTCCGGCATCTTGTGGAATGACAAAGCTTTTGATGCTCAACGTCGCAAATCTTTGACGGTGATGGCAACAGGTTCTCCAAATAGTTGTGCCATGTCGCATGGATTGCGTGGACTGGGCCGATATTTCTTTGCATGTGCCCAGGTAATCACCGATTCAACACGTCCACACAATCTTTTTGCCGTCTCCGTTTTCACATACCCAATGGGTTCAAGGCACTGCAGTACATGTTCAACCTCAATCTTTGAGACCAATACCTTGCCAATGTGTGGGAATGCGTATGTCTCTAGTGTGTTTGTCCATTGCTGAGCATGTTTGGCATTCTGCCATTCTGGCTGCTTGGTCTTGATGTACTCACACGCACACCAATCGAATGTCTTTTCTAGGACTTGATTCGCCTGAGCCGTTAACTGCTCCTGTTCGCGTTGCTGGAGCGGATCAATACGTTGAACGTTGATGCGCTCGCGCTGAGCGCCCGCGTCAAAAGCCCAGCGAATGCGGCAACCACACCGACAGCGCAGGCACAAAGGTCAGCAGCATCAGCACAATCACTTGCGCGACCAAGAAAATGGGCAGCTCTTTGTTCAGTTCTGTCAGCGTGGTTTTGGTGGCCACACAGGTCACAAACAGCAATCCCCCTACCGGCGGCGTAATCATGCCCAGCGTCAGATTCACCACCACAACCATGGCAAACTGAATGGGATCAATGCCCAGCGCATTGGCAATCGGGGCCAGGATGGGCACCAAGATCATGATGCCGGGCAGTGGCTCCATAAAAATGCCAAAGATCAGCAGCAGCACGTTGACGGCCAGCAGGAACATGATGGGAGACAGCTCCCAGCTGATGATCAGCTCCGACAGGTATTGCGGAATGCCTTCTACCGTCAGAATCCAGGCAAAGGGTTGCGAGGCCGCCATCACCAGCAGCACCGAGGCGGTGAGCAGACCGGAGCGTGCAGTGATGCCGGGAATCGCACCCCAGCGCAAGGTGCGATATACCCATTTGCCGCAAACAAAGGCATACACCACGGCCACCACCGAGGCTTCGGTGGGTGTGAAAACACCAAAGCGGATGCCAATGATGATCAGCGCCACCAACAGCAGCACCGGAATGGCTTTGAGCGTGTTCATCAGCATTTCTTTGCCTGAGGGGCGCGCCTCGTCTGAGCGGTAGCCCCGCTTTTTGCTCACCCACCAGTTCACCGCGCACAGTGCTGCAGCAATCAGCAGCCCGGGAATAAAGCCGGCCACGAACAGCGCACCCACCGAAACATTTTCGTCTTGCAACGAGTAGATGATCATGCTGATCGAGGGCGGGATGATGGGGCCGATGATGGCGGAGTTGGCCGTCAGCGCTGCCGCGTAAGGGCGGTCATAACCGGCCTTGGTCATCATCTTGGTCATCATCGCGCCAGGGCCCGCGGCGTCTGCCAGGGCAGAGCCAGAAATACCGGCAAACAGCACCGAAGAACCCACATTGGCATAACCCAGGCCACCGCGCAGATGGCCGACAAACTGCGCCGCAAAACGCAGCAGCACTTGCGTGAGCGCGCCACCGGACATCAACTCTGCTGCAAAGATGAAGAAGGGCACGGCCATCAGCGGAAAGCTGTCGATACCGGTGAACATCTCTTTGAACACCACCAGTTGCGGATAGCGCCCGCCCACAAACACCGCAATTGCCGAGGCAATGGCCAGGGCAAAAGCAATCGGAAAACCCAGCACCATCAGCAGCACCAGGCCCACAATCAGTGTCAAAGTCATTTTTTGTTTTCCTTGTTTTGACGCTGTTTACAGCGAGCCTGCGGCTTCGCCGTCAATCTCTTCGGAACGTTCAAAGTCACCTGCCAAGATGTAGTTGCGTGCAATCAGGAGCAGGTGGATCAACATCAGCACAAAGCCCACGGGCATGGCGGCGTAGATGAAAGAAATCGGGATATCGGTAGCGGCTGTGCTTTGAAAACGGGTGCGCCACACGTAGTCACTCGAGGCCACCGCCATAAAAATAAAAAACAGCGACAAACCCAGCACCACCACGCTGCGCAGCACCCGCGCAGTGCGCGTGCTGACGGCACGGTGCAAGTTGTCAATGGCGACATGACCGCCAAAACGCAGGGCCAGGCCTGCTCCCAAAAATGCCACCCAGATCATCATGTGGCGGGCCACTTCTTCGGCCCAAATGATGGAATCGCCCGTGGAGTAGCGCAACACCACGTTCGAGAAAATGATGATGGCCATGGCCAGCAACAAGACGATCAATAACCAGCGGTTGGCGGCGACCAAGCCGCGTTCAAAGCGTTCCAGCATAGGTTTTTGCATGGGTGCCGGCACGACAAATGCCACCCCACGGCGCTTTCATTCAAATTCCGTTGTTTCCGTGGTGCGAGCCAGCACGCCCTTTGCCACAGAAGCGATTCTCTGCGCACGCTTGCCCGGATGAGAGTAAAAAGCCTGCCTGGCTGCAACAGCACAGGCAGGCTTTGGGCACCCGCAAAGGGTGCACACCAGCAGGCCGCGCAGATTTACTTCACGTTGGCAATGGCGTCCAGGGTTTGCTGACCAAACTTCTTGGCGTATTGCTTGTAAGCAGGCTCCAGCGCTGCGCGGAAGGCAGCAGCATCCACCTTCTCCACCACTTGCATGCCGTTGCTCTTGGCCAGTTCCACGCCCTTGGTCTCGACATCATCCACGAAGGCACGCGATGCCTGGGCACCGGCCTTGGCACCTTCGGTAAAGGCTGCTTTTTGTGCATCCGTCAAACCGCCCCAGAAAGTGGGCGACAGGATCAGCACCACGGGTGCGTAAACGTGCGAAGTCAGCGTCAGGTGCTTTTGCACTTCCCACAACTTGGACGAAGTCAGCACGGAAATGGGGTTCTCCTGACCATCAATCGTGCCCTGCTGCAAGGCGCTGATCACTTCAGGCCAGGACATGGGAGTGGGCGAGGCACCCAGCGTGCGGAAGGCGGTGATGTGCACGGGGTTTTCGGTCACACGGATCTTCAAACCCTTCATGTCGGCCACGTTGTTCACAGCCACCTTGTTGTTGGTCAGGTGACGGAAGCCCTGCTCTCCCCAGGCCAGCGCCACCAGGCCGCGCTGCTTGAACTTGGCCAGCAGATCCTGACCGAACTTGCCGTCCAGCACAGCGCGTGCATGTGCGGTGTCACGGAAGAGGAAAGGGATGTCCACGATGCCGACATCGCTGACGAAGTTGCTCAAAGCACCGGTCGACACAATGGCCGCTTCCACGGTGCCCAGCTGCAGACCTTCGATCAATTCGCGCTCGCCGCCCAATGCGCTGGAAGGAAACTGCTTGATTGCAAAAGCGCCATTGGTGGCTTTCTCCACCGATTCCACCCACGCTTTGGCAGCCGCACCGTAGTGGGAGTTCACAGCCAGGGCATAGCCCATCTTGACTTCCTTGGGAGCAGCAATGGCGTTGCCTGCTGTCAGTGCTACGGTGGCGCTGGCGCATGCGGCAATAAAAGTGCGGCGAATCATGGTCATGGAATGTCCCTCTTTGTCCATTAGTAGATGAAGACGCTTTGAACATTGACAGCCGGCTGCAACAGCCAGTCCCGCCATTCAAAAACAGGTGGTCATTGTAAAAATTTTGACTTGTGCCAAATTTGCCGTTCCAAGAACGTAAAAACGTTGGCAAATCAAACAAAAACAACAGCTTAAGAAAACAAAAAAGCCATCTTTCAGGAATAAGTGTTTGTACGAACATACCCAAAAAAGAAGGCAACCTCGCAAACCGCGAGGCAAATCGGGGTTTACACAGTAAATGGTTACTTTTTGTTTCTTGCAGCTACAATGAAAACTGCAACCACGGCACAAGGAGAGATGAATGGCTTCACGCACCCAAGCCCCTATCAACGGCAATGATTCCACGCTGGTCACTATTTTGGCGGGTGCTGTGGTGGCGCTGGTGTTGACGCTCGTGGTCGGTGGCTATTGGTTGCAGCAACAGCGTGCGGACGAAGCCCTGCTGCTCCAGCAAGCACAGGTCTATGAAAACTACCTGTTTCACACGCGCCCGCCTGCACAGGCACCAGAGCTGCCCCGCAGCTTCATCGAAGCCCAGCAGACACGCCAGCAGCTGCTCGACCATCCTGCCGTGACTCCGGGCGCAGGCTTTGACGCACCCGGTGTGCAAGCCACTGGCAAGGCCATTGTCGATGCCATCGACCAAGCCAAGCGTTTGTAACGCCCAACATGGTTGCGGGCCGGCATCGGTCAAACGGCCTTGCCTTTATCTCAACACACACAAGCTTAAAAAAGAGAGCTGCCAGCGCTTTTGCAGCAAGCTTTTCAGATATAAAAACATCTGAAAGCAAGCAATTACAGGCGCTGACAGCTCTCTTTTTTTATTTCCTGGAGCGTATCGATACCCCCTCTCAGGCTTTGTGCTGGCGCACCCAGGCCACCATCAGCTCCACAAAATTGCGGATGAACTCCTGGCTTTTCTCACCCACACTGCCGTCGGCCTTGAAAAAATCTTCCTTGTATTGCAGGAACATTTCCGGCTGCCCCAGGGTAGGCATGTTCAAGTACGCCAAGATGTTGCGCAGATGCTGCTGAGCCAGGGACGTGCCAATGGCACCGACAGACATGCCGATCACGGCGGCTGGCTTGCCATTCCACACGCTTTGGCCATAGGGGCGCGAGCCTTGGTCCAGCGCATTCTTGAGCACCCCGGAGATCGAACGGTTGTACTCCGGTGTCAGGAACAGCACCCCATCCACCGCCTGGATGGCACTGCGAAACTGCTTCACACTCTCGACTTCGTTGCCATCGGCATCCTGGTTGTACAGCGGCAAGTCTCCAATGCCGATCTCTTGGAACTGCACGCCCTCCGGCGCCATCTTGGCAATTGCCTGCGCCAGTTGGCGGTTGAATGATTCCTTGCGCAGGCTGCCCACGATCAGGGCAATGTGGATTTGGCTCATGAAAAGCTCCTGGTTGAAGAGAGACCGAAAGATTATGGAAGCCGTGCCCTTGCTTCATGCGTGGGCTCACTCCTACAACGCCTGTCTGCCATCACCCCTTCAGGCACAATGGCCCGCTGCCGCCACCAGTCGCCCCTTGAGCTTTTACGCATGAATGCCCCTTTGTCCCCTGCATCCCTGTCCAGCACTGCCGCCCTGGAAGTGCGTGATGTGCGGTTGCAACGCGGACGCACCCCAGTCTTCGAAGGACTGAACCTGCAACTGCACGACAACCGCATCGGCCTGATCGGCGACAACGGTGCGGGCAAAACCAGTTTGCTGCGCTTGCTGTGCGGACTGGAAGTACCGGACAGCGGACAGGTGCTGAGCCAGGGTCAAGATCTGCACGCCGCAGGCAGTCAGCGTGCGCGCTGGGTGGGCATGATGTTCCAGAATCCGGACGACCAGATCATCTTTCCCACCGTGGTGGAGGAACTGGCGCTGGGCCTGCAAGGCCAGGGTCAGACCAAAAAACAGGCCAAGGCCCAGGCACTGGATTTTTTGCACAACCGTGGTCTGCAAGACTGGGCGGACCGCGCCGTCACCAGTCTGAGCCAGGGCCAGCGCCAGCATGTGTGCTGGCTGGCATTGCTGCTCGCCGGTCCGCGCAGTCTGCTGCTGGATGAACCTTATGCCAGCCTGGACCTGCCCAGCCAGGCACGCCTGGCATGCGATATCGCCCAAGCGCCGCAGCAAGTCATCATCTCCACCCACCTGCTGGAGCATGTGCGCAGCTTTGCACGGGTGGTGTGGCTGGACAAAGGGCGAATCCGTGGCGATGGCCCCGGGCATGAGGTGTGCGCGGCCTATGAAGCCGACGTGCGCATGCGCATTGCCGCCATGAAGGCATAAAAGCATGGGCACGCTCTACAGCGAACACCTCACCTGGCTGCACCGCTTCAGCCCTGCGCTCAAGCTGGTGCTGATGGCCGTGTTCAGCACGTGGCTGTTTCTGGTGCAATCACCCGTCTTCATGGTCAGCGCCGCAGTCGCGTGCGCCGTGCTGTGGCTGAGTCTGGGCAAGGCCACCCGCGTAGCACGACGCCTGATCATCTCGGTACTGATTGCCGCACTCTTGATCGCTGCATTCCACGTGTTCATGGGCAATGCCACTTTGGCCCTTGTGAGTTCGCTGCGCCTGGCCTGTGCGTCCACCCTGGGCGTCGCTTTGACCGTCACCACCCACCCCACCCACATCCTGCAGTTGCTGGAAACGCTGCTGCAACCCTTAGCCCGAATCGGTTTTCCCTCGCAGCGCTTTGCCTTGCAACTGGCGCTGATGATGCGTTTCATCGAGCACTTTTTCGTGCAGTGGAAACGGCTGGATGACGCCTACCGCCTGCGCACGGGCAAGCCGGGAGGTTTCCGTTTGCTTGCACCGCTGAGCATCCAGATGCTGCAGACCGCCAGACGCGTGGCCGATGCACTGTTTGCGCGGCTGGGTCAGTAAGCGCACACAAAAAAGCCGCTTTGCAGCGGCTTGGTGACAGTGACGCGATCCTTGGCGCTCAGTTGCGCACCACAAGCACAGGCACATGGGCAGCCTGCAGCACCCGCTGTGCCACGCTGCCGAGCACCAGCTTTTCCAGACCACGACGGCCGTGCGAACCCATGACGATCAGGTCGGCACCCACGTTTTCTCCGACCCGCACAATCCCTTCGTGCACGGCATGGCCCTCACCCACCAGCGTCTTCACAACCACGCCGGAGTTGGCCATGGCCTGGTTCACTTCTTCCAGGGCCTTGTTGGCTTCGGCCGTGGCAGCGCTCAAGTATTGGGCCTGGCCATAAGCGAAGTCAGCACCCACGCCAGTGAAGGGATAAGGGTCGAGCACGTACACGGCCGTCACTTCGCTGCCAAAGGCCTTGGCCAATTCAGCCGCCTTGGCCACTGCCGACAGGGAAGTTGCCGAGCCATCCACCGGAACCAAAATGTGCTTGAACATGATGTTCTCCTCAAAATAAAAACGGGTGCCGATAAGCATCAGCCCATGACAACAGTCTGCGCTGCTAGTACACCGCACGTCTTGATGCGCGTCAAATCCAGACTGTATTCCCAAGGGTTGCATTCTGCCTGCCGCCGCGCAATGGCACATCTCCTCCCGCCGTTTGCGGTCATGCCGATAACCTGATAGCGGGTGAGCCAAAAAGCACGCCATGTCGTTACAACCAAATAAAACCACGACTTCTTGTTTTTATAGCTTGCTCGACAGCGAAGTTAGCACTTCATTACCTGATAATCTACAAATCAGTAAATATTAAATTCACACAAAATATTAAAAATCTTTTCTCAAAATTCACCCATCGTGGCATCTGATTTTCAAAGAACCAGAATAAAAAACCGCTTTTTTCAAAATTAACGGGTCAATCGATTATTGAACTCTGCATTTAACAATTGACAACAAACTTCAGGTGCATTAAGTCTCAGAGGCTGATAGACACAAGCAATTTGACGTAAATCATCAATTAACGCAAAAACTCTGCGTGCCTGTTACAGGTGATTTACAAACGAAAGCTTCGTTACTCCATGGCTTACCAATCTGTAATGCGTCGAGTTCAGCCAAGTGAATTAATCCTTGACAAGCCTTTGCCTTGGCCTCTTTATGATGAGTATGGCAATTTACTCTTGAGAGAAGGCTACGTCATCAGCATTCCTCGCCATTTAAGCTCTTTGCTTAAGCGTGGCGCATATGTGCATACAGAACGCAAGATAAAGCCTGCCTTTATGGATGACAACGCAGCCAGCCGCTTGGAATCCGAATATGTTTTCAGAACCAAGCCCCTGCCTATGGTGCAGCCGGTTTTCGGGCGGGCGGAAGCATTGGCTCAAACGCTCAAACGCCTGCACGCGCATATGCTGGCCCAATCGCTGCAGGCGGAACTGCGCACCATTGTGCGCAGCCTGGCCCACGCGCTCATTCAGGCTTGCGCAGATGACTCAGATGCCCTGCTGGCCGCTTTTCACCTGGACAGGCAGTCCCCCTATCTCGTTATTCACCAGCTTCTGGGCTGTGCACTCACGGAAATTGCGGCCCGTGAAATGGGGCTGGATGAAGCAACGCGTCTTTCTCTGGCATGCGCCTGCCTGACCCGCGATATTGCCCTGCTGCCCTGGCAGGCTCAGTTCGATATGCAGACCCACGGCCTGGATCCTCAGCAAAACGCTCTGGTGCGCGCCCACCCCTTGCGCTCTGCAGAGATATTG
>JAEYRT010000192.1 GCA_023435325.1 Pseudomonadota bacterium
TGGCCTTGCTCGGTCTTGCAGTCCACGTCATGGTCGCCGTTGTCATAGACCAGACGGATACTTTTGACCTTGCTGCCTTTTTTGATCACGGTGGAGGAGCCCTTGACCTTCAGGTCCTTGATCAGCAGCACACTATCGCCATCGGCCAAAGGCGTGCCATTGGCATCTTTGATGATGCGTGGGCCGTCTTCATCGTCCATGTCTTGATGCGCTGCGTGCGCGGACCATTCGTGCGCGCAATCGGGGCAGATGAACAAATCGCCGTCGGGATATGTGTTGTCCAGACCGCATTGGGGGCAAGCAGGGAAAGTGGTGGTGCTCAAAGTTCGTCCTCGTGCAAAAACCGTAAGCCTAGCGTTTGTGCAGTGGCGCAGGCCGGGGCTCGGGCAAAGCGCGGTGGTGGCTTTCCGTTTTTGTCGATGCTGGCAGGTGAAATGCTTATGACAAAAACTTCTAAAAAACCATATAAGTGCAATGATTTAATATAAAAAACCTTGCGGCAGTCTGGCGCTGACCTCAGGGGCGTTATGTGTCTGTGACCTCCATCCCTTCCTCATGAAATTGCCCGTTTCCCTAGCTACCGATGCGTTGGCGCGCCTGGCCCGATTCCCGCGTTTGACCCTGGGCCAGGGGCCCACACCGATTCAGCGCCTGGATCGCGTGAGCGTGCAGTTGCAAGGCCCCCAGATCTGGATTAAACGGGATGACTGTACCGGTCTTGCCACCGGGGGGAACAAGACCCGCAAACTCGAATTTCTGGTGGCCGATGCGCTGGCGAATGGCTGTGACACCCTGATCAGCCAGGGCGCCTTGCAGTCCAACCACGCGCGCCAAGTGGCGGCTGCCGGAGCGGCTGCCGGCCTGAAGGTGCATCTGGTGTTGAGCGATGCCGTTCCCGGGCGTACGCAGGATTACGCCCGCGTCGGCAATATCCAGTTGTGTCGCCTGCTTGGGGCCAAGGTGGAAGTCATCTCCGACGAAATTGATGCCGATGCCTATTGCGCAGATATTGCATGGCGTCTGCAAGGGCAGGGCGCCAGACCTTATGTGATCGCCATGGGTGGTTCCGATGGCAGGGGAGCACTGGGCTACGTGCAGGCCTTTGCGGAGATCATGGCGCAGACACAGGCCATGGATGTTCCTCTGGACGCCATGGTGCTGGCCACTGGCAGCGGGGGTACGCAGGCCGGCCTGATGCTGGGGGCGCATTTGCACTGCTGGCAGGGGCGCATCCACGGCGTGAGCGTGAGCCCCGATGCCGCGCTGGCGCAGCAGCGCATCAGCAAATCGCTGCTCGGTGCGGCAGCGTTGCTGGAATTGGAAAAAAGCCATGTGCAGGATGTGCCCATGCACATCGATGTCGATCACAAAGGTCCGCACTACGGTGTGCCCAGCGCGGACACCGTGGCGGCCGTGCCGCTGCTGGCGCAGCAGGAAGGCATTTTGCTGGACCCCGTCTACAGCGGCAAAGCCTTCGCCGGGCTGTTGGCGGCCTGTGCGCCAGGTGGCGTTCTGCACGCTGCGCGCCATGTGCTGTTTGTGCATACTGGTGGCACGGCTGCTTTGTCAGCCTATCCCGAAGTGGGGGCCGAGGCATAGATATTGCAACCAGCGCTGGTCGCCCGTTGACCAGCCTGCCTGCCATGACGGTGTAAACACGGGGTGGCAAAACCCTGCCGCAGCGCAGGTGCGCTGCTAGAGTGCTGGCTCGGCGCGCGCCAAGCAGAGCTGTTGATCAAAGATTTTTACTCAGGAACCAAGGAGTTCAAACCATGAAACGTCGTGTATGGATTGCGGCCGTCGCCAGTGCCGCCAGCTTGTGGATGGCCCACGGTGTGGCGCATGCCGACCAGGTGGAAGCCATCAAGAAAAAGGGCGAGCTGGTGGTGGGCGTGCTGGGCACCGATGAGCCCATGAGCTTCATCGACCCCAAGACCCGCGAGCTGGTCGGCTATGACGTGGACCTGGGCCGTGCCGTGGCCGAGAAGCTGGGCGTGAAGCCGGTGTTCAAGCAGATCACGATTGCTGCACGCATTCCGGAGTTGCAGCAAGGTCATATCGACCTGCTGGCTGCATCGCTGACCCACAACAAGGAGCGCGAGGCACAGATCGACTTCTCGCTGACCACCTTTGTGACCGGCACCAAGGTGCTGGTGCGCAAGAACAGCGGCATCAGCGACGTGCGCGAGCTGGCTGGCAAGCGTGTGGTGACGGCCAAGGGCAGCTCCATGGAAGTGAACATGCGCAAGGCCGTGCCCACGGCCAACATCATCACCTTTGACACTTCGCCCCAGGCCTTTGTGGCGCTGCAGCAAGGCAAGGCCGTGGGTTATGTGAACGAAGACGCCAGCCTGGCCCGTTCCTTGAACCAGATCGGCGACAAACGCAATGACTACAAGATCCTGCCCACCAACCTGGCAACCGAGCCTTTGGCGCTGGGCATCAAAAAGGGTGAAGCCAACCTGAAGAAAGTGGTGGATGAGGCGCTGCGTGAGCTGGAAGCCAGCGGCAAGGCCGAAGCCCTGTACGAGCAGTGGTTTGGCCAGCAAAGCGCGCTGAAGATGCCCAAGCGTGAGTTCAAGATCGAAACCGACAAGATCGATTGATGGTGCAACCGGGGACGCCTGCTGCGCAAGCAGACCCGGTCTGTGATCCCTGCAACCCAGTGCGCAGGTGGTGCGCGCTGGGTTTTTCTGTGACCTTTCACAGATGGATGTATGACGACTTTTGATGTTCAGATGATGCTCTCGGGCCAGTACCACGACATGATGGTGGCGGGCCTGAAGATGTCATTGCTGTATTTGTTTTATGCGTTCTGGATCGCCTTGCCGCTGGGGCTGGTGATTGCGCTGTTTCGCCTCTCGCCCTTCAAGGCCCTGAACTGGGTGGGCGCGACTTTTGTGGAAGTGGTGCGCAGCATTCCGCTGCTGGCCCACATGCTGTTTTGGTATTTTGGCGTGCCGGAGTTGCTGCCCGACAGCCTCAAGCAGGCCTTGTACAACGGGCCCGTGGAGTCCATTTGCGCCGTGATCGCGCTGGGGGTCTACACCGCGGCCTATATGGCCGAAGACATTCGCAGCGGCATTCGTGCGGTGCCTGCAGTGCAGACCGAGGCAGCGCGGGCACTGGGGCTGAGCTACATGCGTGCCATGCGTCTGGTGATCTTGCCGCAGGCCCTGCGTTTGACGGTGCCGCCCCTGATCTCGCAGACGCTGAATATGTGGAAGGGCACTTCGATTGCGACCGTGATCGGTGCCGCCGAGATGATGTACCAGGCTGGGCAGATTGAAAGCCAGACTTTCCGCAGCTTTGAAGCCTTCGCCTTTGCCAGTGTGGCTTATTTGACTGTATCCCTGCTCATCACGGCAGCGGCCAGCTGGTTCCAGCACCGCTATCCGGTGCGCACCATGTAAGAGGACGCCATGCTGGAGTTGATTCAAGAGTATTGGCTGTATTTTCTGATCGGGCAGTACCCCAACGGCCCCCTGGGCGGACTGGCGCTGACCCTGATCCTGGCCACGCTGGGCTTGATTTTGTCGCTGCCGCTGGGCTTGGTGTTTGGCCTGATGCGGGTGTCGCCCTACAAATGGGTGTGCCTGCCCATCACCGCCTTTGTCTATGTGGTGCGTGGCACGCCGCTGCTGATGGTGGTGTTCTGGGCCTACTTTTTCCTGCCCACGATCACGGGTGTGAAGACCGATCAGTTCTGGACCATGCTGATTGCGCTGGTGATTTTCGATGCGGCCTATCTGGCCGAAATCGTGCGCGCAGGCATTCTGGGTCTGCCCAAGGGGCAGATGGAGTGCGCACGTTCACTGGGACTGTCGTACATGAAGGCCATGGCGCTGGTGGTGCTGCCGCAGGCGCTGCGCAATTCGCTGCCCTCGCTGGTGAACCAGTTCATCTCCACCATCAAGGAGACGTCGCTGGGCTACATCATCGGTCTGGCGGAGGTGAGCTTCATTGCCTCGCAGATCAATGCGCTGGTGTTTACCAAGCCTGCGGAAGTGTTCGGCATTCTGGGACTGACGTATTTTGTGTTGTGCTTTGGCCTGTCACGGCTGGCGTACTGGTTGGAAGGGCGCCTGGTGCGCCAAGGATTGGGGGCGAAGCCCGTGAAGGTGTCTGCATGATTGAGTTACGCAACGTCAACAAGTGGTATGGCGACTACCACGCACTGGTGGACGTGAATGAAACCATCCAAACAGGGGAGGTGGTGGTGGTCTGCGGACCTTCGGGCTCAGGCAAGTCCACGCTGATTCGCACCATCAACCGTCTGGAGGAAATCCAGGGCGGCCAGATCCTGCTGGACGGCAAGGATGTGCACGATCCCAGACAAGACATCAACCTGCTGCGCGCCGGCATTGGTTTTGTGTTCCAGCAATTCAATCTGTTTCCGCATCTGACGGTGCTGGAAAACTGCACACTGGCAGCGGTGCAACTGAAAAAGATGACAGCCACGCAGGCCAAGGAGCGCGCCATGGCACTGCTGGAGCGCGTGGGGCTGGCGCACAAGGCGCAGGCCATTCCCAGCCAGCTCTCCGGTGGTCAGCAGCAGCGTGTGGC
>JAEYRT010000201.1 GCA_023435325.1 Pseudomonadota bacterium
GCCGGAGTTACCGCCACCGATCACGGCCACGGGCTTGCCCTTGAACAGAGGGCCGTCGCAGTGGGGGCAGAAAGTCACACCCTTGGTACGGTACTGCTCTTCACCGGGCACGTTCATGTTGCGCCAGCGCGCGCCGGTGCTCAGGATCACGGTCTTGGACTTGAGCACCGCACCGGATGCGGTATGCACTTCGATCAGACCACCTTCGGTCACTGCAGGCACCAGCTTGGCACCGGTTTGCTGGTTCATGATATCCACTTCGTAGTCACGGATGTGGGCAGCCATGGCAGCTGCCAGCTTGGGACCTTCGGTCTTGGACACCGAGATGAAGTTTTCGATATCCACGGTATCCAGCACCTGGCCTCCCAGACGCTCGGCAGCGATACCAGTGCGGATGCCCTTGCGCGCGGCGTAAATCGCTGCGGCTGCGCCAGCAGGGCCACCGCCGACGACGAGCACGTCAAACGCGTCCTTGGCAGAAATCTTGGCAGCTTCGCGCGCCGCAGCTCCGGTGTCCACCTTGGCGACGATTTCGGCAAGCTCCATACGGCCTTGGCCAAAACGCTCACCATTCACAAACACGGTGGGCACACCCATGACTTCGCGGTCCTTGACTTCGTCTTGGAACAGGCCGCCGTCAATCGCAGTGTGGGTGATGTTGGGGTTCAGGGCCGACATCAGATTCAGCGCCTGCACCACGTCCGGGCAGTTGTGGCAGGACAGCGAGTAATAAGTCTCGAAGTGCAAAGGCGCATCGATTGCCTTGACTTGTTCGAGTAGATCGGCAGATTCCTTGGAAGGATGGCCACCCACGTGCAACAACGCCAGCACCAGGGAAGTGAATTCATGGCCCAGCGGCACGCCGGCAAAGCGCACACCTGTATCCACGCCAGGGTTGTTGATGGCAAACGATGGCTTGCGCACGTTCAGGTCGTTGTTCTCAACGACGGTGATCTTGTCGCTCAGTACTGCAATATCGGCCAACAGAGACTTGACTTCGCCAGCCGCCTTGCTGTCGTCCAAGGTCGCCACCAGTTCCAGGGGCTTTTGCAGGCGCTCCAGGTATGCCTTGAGTTGAGTTTTGAGATTGGCGTCCAGCATGATAGTCAAATCCTATTAAAATAATTTATTGATAGTTTAAGAAAAATAGATTGTAAAAAAACCTGGGCACTGCCCAGGTTTTTCACGGGCGAAGCATTAGATCTTGCCAACCAGATCCAGCGAAGGAGCCAAAGTGGCTTCACCTTCGTTCCACTTGGCAGGGCACACTTCACCGGGGTGGTTACGCACATATTGCGCAGCCTTCACCTTGCGCAGCAGGTCTTCTGCGTTACGGCCAATGCCTTCGGCAGTGATTTCCACAGCCTGGATCACGCCATCGGGGTCCACGATGAAAGTGCCACGGTCAGCCAGACCCACGCCGGGGCGCATCACTTCGAAGTTGTTGGTCACCACGCCGCTGGGGTCACCGATCATGGTGTACTTGATCTTGCCGATGGTGTCGGAAGCATCGTGCCATGCCTTGTGCACGAAGTGGGTGTCGGTGGACACAGAGTAGATCTCTACGCCCAGCTTTTGGAATTCTTCGTAGTGGTCAGCCACGTCACCCAGTTCGGTAGGGCACACGAATGTAAAGTCAGCAGGATAGAAGAAGAACACAGCCCACTTGCCCAGCACGTCCTTTTCGGACACTTCGATGAACTTGCCATCCTTGAAAGCGGAGGCTTGGAAGGGCTTGATAACGGTATTGATCACGGACATGTTGATTTCCTTGATGGGTTGCGACTGAAAACAGATGTAGTCTAAGCTTTCGAAGCCATTAATACAATCGATTGATTCAATTGCATTAATTGAATTAGGCTATCAGAAATTCAATTTCATACGTACACTTTTATCAGTCAACGCTGTGCTCCTTGGAAAGCTTTTGCCTCGCTGACCGACTTCTGCCGAGCAGCTTTCGCCCATGCTTGGCAAGAACGGAACACGAACACTTCTCACCCTCACCTGCAGCCCATCCGCACGCGCATGGTTTTCACTGGTGACTGGGACAGCATTGGCTGACAATGAGACTACCCCACTCACAACAAGGAGTCCCTCATGAAAGGCGATCCCAACGTCATTGCTGCATTGCAGGCGCAGCTCAAAAATGAATTAACTGCCATCAATCAGTACTACATGCACTATCGCATGTACAAACACTGGGGCTTTGAAGCCTTGGCCAAGATTGAATACAAGGAATCCATCGGCGAAATGAAGCACGCCGACTGGCTCATGGATCGCATCCTCATGCTCGATGGCCTGCCCAATCTGCAGGACTTGGGCAAGTTGCAGATCGGGGAAGATGTACCGGAAGCATTGCAGTGCGATCTGAACTTGGAAGTTGCTGCACAGGCCACCATCAAGGAAGGCATCAGAACGGCAGAAGCAGCGCATGATTTTGTCTCGCGCGATCTGCTGCTCAAGATCCTGGATGACACCGAAGAGCACATCGATTTTCTGGAGACCCAGCTCGACCTGATCGGCAAGGTGGGGGTACAGAACTACCTGCAAACGCAGATGGGCGAACCCGAAGCGCACTGACAGCATCGCGCTTTACACATTGAAACGGAGTCCATGGACTCCGTTTTTTTCACTGTTTCATACGCCTTTGTGACTCACTGTTCCGGCACCAGGTAGTCCTTGGTAATCACTTCGCCGAGCTGGTTGACCCGATCCAGGAAATGGGTGAGATAGGCGTGCAGGCCCGTGTCCAGGATTTCGTCAATACGGCTGTATTGCACATCCGTGAGCAA
Organism: Pseudomonadota bacterium; assembly: GCA_023435325.1. Taxonomy (GTDB): domain Bacteria; phylum Pseudomonadota; class Gammaproteobacteria; order Burkholderiales; family Burkholderiaceae_C; genus Comamonas. The sequence goes on from JAEYRT010000201.1 coordinate 2,793, forward strand.
ACGCCCGGCTTTGCGCAGGCTTTCTTCAGCGCCTTCATGCGCCACTGCCTTGAGGTTGAAAACCACCTCACGCATGCTGGCGTGCAAGGAGCGTGGCATGTCTGCGCGCAACACCAGCAACTCTGCCACGCGCTCGGGCGTGATCACATCCCGATAGACCTTGCGATAAACCTCAAACGCCGAAACGCTGCGCAGCAAGGCACTCCAGTGATAGAAGTCAAATGGCTGCACCCCTTTGCGCTGAGCATCTACGCCGTGATAGTCGCGCTGGATGGCATGAAAGCGCACGTCAAGCAAGCGTGCCGTATTGTCTGCACGCTCCAGAAAGGTCCCCAGGCGCAGAAAGTTGAATGCCTCATCTTGCAGCATGGTCCCCAGTGCCACGCCCCTGGAAAGGTGAGAGCGATACTTCACCCATTCAAAGAGCTGCCCCGGATCTTTGCCCAAAGCGCCTTCTTGCAGATGATTGCGCAGCCCCAGCCAAGTCTGGTTTTGCGTCTCCCACACCTCTGTGGTGAGGACGCCGCGCACGGCACGTGCATTCTCGCGCGCTGCGCGCAGGCAGGAGATGATGGAAGCCGGATTGCTTTCGTCAGCCACCATGAAGAACAAGACATTCTCGCGCGTGATGTCCCGATAGCGCGCCTGGTAAGCCGGAATCAGTTCACTGATGGACAACACCCCTTGCCACGCACCCACCGCGCCTCCGGGACGCATGGGCAGCATGGAGGTTTCATAGCTGACACTCAGCATGCGTGCGGTGTTTTCTGCTCGCTCGGTATAACGTGACATCCAGAACAGGTGATCGGCTGTGCGGCTTAACATGCGCCCTCCTCGTTCCAGAAACGCAGAAAACCCCACGCCTGCTGCGCAGGCTGGCGCTGTTGTGCTGCAAGCGCCAGGCGCTTGTCTGCTTGCTCGGTATAACGTGACATCCAGAACAGGTGATTGGCTGTGTTACTCAGCATTTCACAGCCCTCCACCCAGGTTTTGCTGCATGCCCAGGCAGACATGGACTGACTCATTCCACCCATGCTTTGCTGCATGACAGTTTCTGCATCGTCTCCCAGCACCCAGGTGTCCTTGGTGCCTCCGCCCTGCGAAGAGTTGACCACCAGCGATCCATCCTTGAGTGCCACACGCGTCAACCCTCCAGCCACCATGCGCACGCCCTGGCTGCAGCTGAGCACGAAGGGACGCAAGTCGATGTGGCGCGGGGCAATGCCCGCTTCGACCATCGTGGGACAGCTGGACAGGCTCAATGTCGGCTGGGCAATATAGCCTGCAGGGTGGGCCAGCAAGGCTTGGCGAAATGCCTCGATTTCGGACTTGCTGGCAGCAGGGCCGATCAACATGCCATATCCACCTGCGCCATGGACTTCCTTGACCACCAGTTCATGCAGGTGGTCCAGCACATACTGCAGATCTTCGGGCTTGCGGCACAGCCAAGTGGGGACGTTGTTCAAAATGGGGGCTTCCCCCAGATAGAAGCGGATCATCTCCGGCACATAGGGATACACCGATTTGTCATCGGCAATCCCAGTGCCCACGGCATTGCAGATCGTCACATTGCCTGCACGGTATGCCTCCATCAGCCCGGCGCAGCCCAGTGCGGAATCGGCGCGGAACACCTGCGGGTCCAGGAAATCATCATCCACGCGGCGGTAAATCACATCCACGCGCTGCAGACCGCGTGTGGTGCGCATGTACACCACCTGGTCACGCACCACCAGGTCCTGACCTTCAACCAGTTCCACGCCCATTTGCTGGGCCAGAAATGCGTGTTCGAAGTAGGCGCTGTTGTACATGCCTGGCGTCAACACCACCACCGTGGCCGACGCGGGAGCCGCTGCTGGTGGCGCGCTGGCCCGCAAGGTATCAAGCAGCAGATCGGGGTAGTGCGCCACCGGCTCGACCGCGTGGGTGGTGAACAACTCTGGAAACAGCCGCATCATCATCTTGCGGTTTTCCAGCATGTATGACACCCCCGAGGGCACACGCAGATTGTCCTCCAGCACATAGTATTGGCCCGTGCCCTGGGCGTCGGGGGCACGCACAATGTCGATGCCAGCAATGTGCGCATAGATGTCGCCAGGCACACGCATCCCCTGCATGACAGGACGGAACTGTGTGTTGCCGTCAATCAGCTCTCGCGGCACGATGCCAGCCTTGAGAATTTCCTGACCGTTGTACACATCACCGATGAAACGATTGAGTGCGGTGACGCGCTGCACCAAGCCTTGTTGCATGCGGCTCCACTCATGGGCGGGAATGATGCGGGGAATCAGGTCGAATGGAATCAGGCGTTCGGTGCCGGCACCACTTTCATCCTTTTCGCCGTAAACGGCAAAGGTGATGCCCACGCGGCGAAAAATCATTTCTGCTTCTGCCCGGCGCGCTTGCATGGTAGACAGAGGCTGTCGGGCCAGCCACTGGGCGTAAGCCTTGTAATGGGAACGCACATCACTGCCGTCGAAGGGCAATATGGCGTACATCTCGTCGAACTTCTGCATCTCGCATGCCTCCTGCGAATGGATTGCCCCCTTTCCAGCAAGAATCAGGCCTGCGCCTCCACCCTCTTAAGAAACCAGGGTCTGCAGAGATGGCTCCAGCCCCTGATGGCACTCCTCACTTTGAAGCACAAAGTGTAGATGGGCCACCATCTACTGCGGCGTTACACGCGCCCAATACCTACGAGCAATCGCGCGCTCGCACTGCAGGATTTCAGGATTTTGTGAATGCCAGCGGACAGCGCCACAGTCTGGCGTGTTGACCACCTTGGCGCCCACTGCTTCCCAGCGCTGCACCACCGACGCCGCCGGATGGCCATAGCGGTTGCGATAGCCTGATTGCACCACGGCAAAACGTGGTCGTACCCGTGCCACCCAGGAAGCGCTTGATGAGGAGGCACTGCCGTGGTGCGGCACCATCACGACATCGGCTTGCATGTCCGCTCCCGTGTGCAACAGCTCCTGTTCCTGCTGCGTGCCAATATCGCCCGTCAGCAGCACCCGCTGACCGGTGACACTGTGCACCCGCAGCACACAGCTGCCAGCATTGCTGGAGGACAGGTGCTGCTGCAGCAACGTCTGCGGTGGATGCAAAACCTCGAACTGCACGCCATCCCACTGCCAGGACTGACCACGCACGCAAGCAACGCCACCGGCCCCCAGCCACTGCAGCCCGGGAAATGCCTGCTGCACCGAGGCCGCTCCGCCTGCGTGGTCCCCATCTGCATGGCTGATCATCATCGCCGTCGGCCGCAGGCCCAAGGCACGCAGCACAGGCACGACCGTGCGCTCTCCAGCATCGGCATGCTCCGACCAGCGCGGCCCCGCATCAAACAGCACACTGTGGTTGCGGGTGCGCAGCAAGACAGCACTGCCCTGCCCCACATCCAGCGCCAGCAACTCCAGCTGTCCCCAAGCTGGCGCTGCAGGCACCCAAAACAGCAAGGGCAGCAGCGCTGGAACCGCCAGCATCCGCACACGCCACCCCCAGGGCATGACCAGCCACAGACATGCAAGCAGCCCTGCCAGCGCCGCCCACCACGGAGGCTGGGCAAAATGCACCACAGCCATGGGCCAGGCGGCCATTTGCTCCAGCACCCACACCATGGCTGTCACGCCATGGGCCACCCAGGCCCACAATGCAGGAAGCACGGCCCCCAGCATGGCCAAAGGCGTGATGATCAACGTCATCCATGGCACGGCAAGCAGATTGGCAAACATGCCGACCACCGATATCTGACCGAAGAGCAGCAAGGTCAGCGGTGCCAGCGCCAGACCTACCACCACCTGCTCACGCAGCAGTTGCCTTGCATGCCTGCCGAGGGCTTGCCCCTGGATTTCCACCTCCCTGGGCTGTGCGGCAAACAGCACACCGACCGCCACGAAGCTCAGCCAGAAACCGGCCTGCAACAAACTCCAGGGGTCCAGCAGCACCACCCCTGTCAGCACACACAGCCAGACATAGGGCCAGGGCCACTGGCGACCACTCTGACGCATCCAGACCACAACGGCCAGCATGCCGATGGTGCGCTGCGCCGGGACGCCCCAGCCACTGAACACGGCATAGGCAGCCGCCAGCAGCCATCCTGCCCAGCCTGCGGCGACAGGCGCTGGCATCCACAGGCAGCATCGCATGGACCGCCGCCACAGTGCATTGACGATAGCCATCGCCAGCCACGCAAACATGGTGATATGCAGGCCGCTGATGCTGACCAGGTGGGCAATGCCGGTATCCCGGAACAGTTGCCAGTCATTGCGCGTGATGCTGGACTGCGCGCCGGTCACCAGCGCCTGCACCACGCCCAGTGAGGCACGGTGCCGCTCGTCCATCTGCCCATGCGCCTGCATGCGCTGGTGCAGGACACCGCGCAACTGCGCAACAGGCGCCCTCCATGTCTGGGCCCGCCAGCGCGGTGCAGCCACACCTTTCCCCTGGCGCACATAGCCCGTTGCCCGAATGCCTTGGCTCCACTGCCACAGCTCCCAGTCCCTGCCATGCGGGTTGCGCTCTCCATGCGCAGCCTTCAGACGCACCGTCCATTCCCAGCGCTGGCCTGCGCGCAAACCCTCTTCGGGCGGGCTGCCATACCAGGTCAGCGCCAGATGTGGCGGCAATGGCACCCGCGTGGAAGGCGTCTGCACAGGCCATGCGTGCTCGACATCCACACGCAGGCGCGTGCCGCGTTCCACGGCCTGCGGCAGGGCGACAATGGTGGCGACGACACGGATGTCCCTGCCTTCCCACTGCGCAGGCATGCGCTGTGCATCCAGGTGTGTGGCACGCCAGCCGGTCGCGGAAAAGCCTGCCACCAAGGCCAGCAGACCGAACAGCCAGCGCCGCCGCCACGATGTGCCGTGCAGCGCAACACCTGCCCTGCGCCACAGCAACAACGCTGCCATGCAAGCCACCGTTGCCAGCGCGATGTACACGCCAGGTGTCCACAGTGCCTCTTGCTGCAATTGCAAGGCAGTTCCTGCCACCAGACCGCACATGGCCAGCACACCCGTCGCCGGGCGCGGTGTGAAAGCGGAGTAATGTCTTGGCATACTGCGAAGCATGCGATGCGCCTGCGCCAGCCGCAAAGCCGGTGGCACAGTTCATGCACACACCCAACAAGACGAAAGGACCCACACCATGAGCGTTTATGACAAGCTCCAAGCCCTGAACATCCATCTACCCCCGGTGGCCGTACCTGCTGCGGCCTATGTGCCCTTTGTGCAGACCGGCAATCTGGTGTTTCTGAGCGGCCACATTGCGCGAAAGGACGGCAAGGTGTGGGCCGGCCAGCTGGGTGCCGGCATCAGCACCGAAGAAGGCAAGCAAGCGGCGCGTGCGGTGGCGGTGGATCTGCTGGGCACGCTGCAAGCGGCCTGCGGTGGTGATCTGAACCGCGTCAAGCGCATCGTCAAAGTAATGAGCCTGGTGAACTCCACCCCAGGCTTTACCGAGCAGCACCTGGTCACCAATGGCTGCTCCGAACTGATTGCCGAAGTCTTTGGCGACAAGGGCACGCATGCACGCAGCGCCTTTGGCGTGGCGCAAATCCCCATGGGGGCCTGCGTGGAAATTGAACTGATTGCGGAAATCGAATCCACTGGTGCTTAATAAAAAATAGCTGCCTGCGCTTGATGGATAAGGGTTTCAGATAGAAAAGTATCTGAAAACCAATATACATCAGCGCTAACAGCTATCTTTTAGCTATCTTTTAAGAAAAGAAGCAACAACTCCAGCACCCACCCGCGTTCCTGCTTCAGGAACGCTTTTTGTTTTTCTCGCTATTGCAACCGCGGAGTTCCGGCCTGCAAGGCACTGTCTGCCCAATCGGGGCCCTGCGCGGCTTCCATACGCTGATCGGCCACCTGCGCCAGTTGCTGTGCCGTCACCAGCTCGGGGGCCAGCTCCGCCAGAGGGCGCAGCACAAAAGCACGTTCATGCATGCGCGGGTGCGGCACCGTCAGCGTGGCAGTGTGGAACTGCTCGCTGCCCCACAGCAGCACATCCAGATCCAGTGTGCGGGGCGCATTGCGGTAAGGGCGCTCACGGCCTGCCGCCAGCTCCATGGCCTGCAAGGCCTCCAGAAACACCTGCGGAGCCAGGGTCGTATCCAGCTGCGCCACGGCATTCAGATAATCGGGGCCCGCTGCATCCACAGGTGCGCTGCTGTAGAGCGAAGACACGGCCTGCAACCGCGTCTGCGGCAAGACTGCCATGGCCTTCAGCGCCTGCAGCAAGGCCTCCCCCCGATCCCCGAGGTTGGCACCCAGGCCCACAAACACCGTCACGCTCATGCGGTTTCCGCGTTGCCCGTGGCACTGCCACCAGCGCCTGCGGGCTTGCGACGGCGGCGACGGCGTTTTTTGGCAGGAGCATCTGCCAAAGCCTCCACGCCCTGGTTCACAACGGCATCCAGAGGCGAAGCCTGCGTCTCGGACTTCTCCGTCTTGCGCGCAGGCTTGCGTGCAGGCTGGGCAGCACGTTGCTTCTGGCGTTGCTCTTCGCGGGCCTGGGCCACCAGGTCCTCACGGCGGGCATCGTCGGCCTGCTGGAATTCCTGCCACCACTCGGCCAGTTCTTCCGCCACCTCGCCCACATCCGCGCGCAGACGCAGAAAGTCAAAACCCGCGCGGAAGCGCGCCTGCTGCACCATGCCGAAGGGCGTGGAGCCCGTGCGCTTGTCAAAGCGCGGCTGCATCACCCAGATTTCGCGCATGTCGGCGGCCAGCTTGCCGCGGCCCGAGACATCGCCGATGCGCTGGTCGAACACTTCGTCAATCGCTTCGTTCAATGCGGGGAAGGCGTGATAGCCCTTTTTGAGGCGGCGTTCCCAGCCGGTTTTCACGTCCTGCCACAACACGCAGGCCAGCATGAAGCTGGGCGCCACGGGCTTGCCTTCACCCACGCGGCGATCGGTATCGGCCAGCGCCGCCTTGACGAATGGGTGCTCGGCCCGTTCGACCACCACATCCAGCAGCGGGTAAATGCCATGGGCCAGGCCCAGCTTGTTGAGCTGCTCAATCGAGGCCAGTGCATGACCGGTCTGCAGCAGCTTGAGCATTTCGTCAAACAGACGGCTTTGCGGCACTTCGCGCAGCAAGGGTTCGCACTCAACCAAAGGCTTGGCGGTTTTGGGCTCCAGCTTGAAACCCAGAGGACTGAGCTTGGCCGCAAAACGCACGGCACGGATGATGCGCACCGGATCTTCACGGTAGCGCGTCGTCGCATCGCCAATCATGCGCAGCACGCGCTTTTGCGCATCCTGAATGCCCTTGTGAAAGTCCACCACCACGCCACTTTCCGGGTCGTAGTACATGGCATTCACGGTGAAGTCACGGCGCGTGGCGTCCTGGTCCTGCGGGCCCCAGACGTTGTCGCGCAGCACGCGGCCGCTGGCGTCTACCGCATGCTTCATGTTCGCCAAAGCCAGCTTGCTGGTGCGTTCATTGCCGCTGACCTGCTCGGCCAGGCTGTTGTCCAGAAAGGCGCGGAAGGTCGAGACCTCGATCACCTCATGCTCGCGCCCGCGGCCGTAGACCACGTGCACGATGCGAAAACGCTTGCCAATGATGAAGGCTCGGCGGAACAAATTCTTGACCTGCTCAGGCGTGGCATTGGTGGCCACGTCAAAGTCCTTGGGGCGCAGGCCCAGCAGCAAATCGCGCACCGCACCACCCACGATATAGGCCTCGTAGCCCGCATCCTTGAGCGTGCGCACCACATCCACGGCGCGGGGGTCCACCAGTTGCGGATCAATACCGTGCACGCTGGCCGGCACCTCTTCACGCTTGCCAAAACGCGGCTTGCGCGAACGGGTGGCGGGCTCTTTGCCCAGCAATTTGTCGATGATGGTTTTAATCATGGGTTTTCAGTAAACAGATCCAGGATGCGCCAGCCGCGTTCTTGCGCCAGAGCCCGCAGACGTGGCTCGGGGTTGGTGGCCACAGGGTGGTCCACCCGTTCGAGCAGGGGCACATCGTTCATGGAGTCGCTGTAGAAGGTCGATTCCACACCATCCCAGGAAAGTCCGCGTGCAGCCAGCCAAGCATCCATGCGCGTCACCTTGCCTTCGCGCATATTAGGCAGTCCTTTCACCTCGCCCGTGAACCAGCCTCCGGCATCGCGTTCCAGCTCGGTGGCGAGCAGCTCCTGCACGCCAAACGCGGTGGCGATCGGGCGCGTGACGAATTCATTGGTGGCCGAGGTGATCACCACCATATCACCGGCACGCAGGTGGTTTTGCACCAGCTCCAGCGCTTGCGGCTGGATGGCCGGCCCAATGACCTCCTGCATGAAACGCGCATGCGCTGCGTGGGCGGCATCGGCACCGCGCTGGACAATGGCCTCGGTGGCAAAACGCACATAGTCCTGCACATTCAGCGTGCCCGCCTGGTAATGCGCAAAGAACTCGTCGTTGCGGCGACCGAACTCGGCGCGGTCACACCAACCGATGGCGATGGAAAACTCCCCCCAGCCGTGGTCTGAATCCATGGGAATCAGCGTATGGTCAAGATCAAACAGTGCCAAACGCGGCCGCTGGGTCTGGGGAGCAGAAGACATGAATGCTTTCAAAGAAAAATGAAGACCGGGAACATGGCGCGTACAGGCGGCATGCTCACTCGGTCTCCAGCATGGTTTTGAGCAAGGGAATGGTGATGGCGCGCTTGTTGCGCAGGGCAAACTCGTCGAGCATGTCCAGCAACTGCATCAGGCTTGCCAAGTCCCGCGAAAAGCGCTTGAGCATGTAATCCACCACATCGGCACTCAGCGTCACGCCCCGTGCGGCAGCTTCGGTCTTGAGCACCTCGCGGCGCTCTTCCTCGTTGGGCACATGCAGCTGGAACACATGGCCCCAGCCCAGACGGCTGCGCAAATCATCGCGCACTTCCATGGCCGCAGGCGGCGCATCGCCCGCCGACAAAATCCAGCATGGTGATCCGCTGGGCGGGTTGATGGCGTTGACAAACCAGTTGAAGGCGCGGGACTGCTGCATCGGGGTGTACAGATGCACATCATCCATGACCACGGCCGACCAGCGCTCGTCAAACTCCGGCGGGAAACCCGTGGAGACATCCATCCAGCCGACCTGTGCCCCTTGTTCGCGCAGCATTTCGCGCACGGCCTTGAGCAAGTGCGTCTTGCCTGAGCCCGAGGCACCCCACAAGTAAGTGGGCACAGGCGAACGCGGCGTAGGACCGAAGCCTTCACTGACCCAGTTTTGCAGATGAGCCACGACCGGCGCATTGCGGCCAGCATAAAAGCGCGAAAGGGATGGCCCTGTGGGCAAGCCGATATCCAGCGCCAGTTGCTTCATAGAAGGCATGCAGTCAATACGTCCAGCCTGCGGTCACGCAGGCGCATGTGCACTATCAATGCATTCAAAGGCAGGAACGTAGGCATGAAGGAGAAAGAGCGGAAACACCCCGCCTTAGCGCGGCAGGGGACATGCAAATGACCAGCAGCTCACGCTGTGGCAATTTGTACATTTTAGTCTGCTTCGGACATTCTTACAGACTCTGCCGGCTTGGCGCGCTCTACAGTCCCTAGCAAAGCCCCACTGAATAGGCACTCACATCCGCCGATGTCCAACCTTCCCGAAACGTCATGGGGCATATTCGGGGAACTCTGGACTTAAAATCGCCCGGACCCCCGCCCCCGCGTGGGCACACTCTGCACAGAATCATCCATGAGCTCCTCTGCCTCCTCTTCCACCCCCATTTCTTACAAAGACGCTGGCGTCGACATCGACGCAGGTGACGCCCTGGTCGAACGCATCAAGCCCCTGGCCAAGAAGACCATGCGTGAAGGCGTGATGGCCGGTATCGGCGGCTTTGGCGCGCTGTTCGAAGTGCCCAAGCGCTACCAGGAACCCGTGCTCGTGTCCGGCACGGATGGTGTGGGCACCAAGCTGCGCCTGGCCTTCGAATGGAACATGCACGACACCGTGGGCATTGACCTGGTGGCCATGAGCGTCAACGACGTGCTGGTGCAAGGTGCCGAGCCCCTGTTCTTCCTCGACTACTTCGCCTGCGGCAAACTGGATGTGGACACCGCCGCTGCCGTTGTGGGTGGCATTGCCAAGGGCTGCGAGCTGTCCGGCTGTGCACTGATTGGTGGCGAAACTGCGGAAATGCCCGGCATGTACCCCGATGGCGAGTACGACCTGGCTGGCTTTGCCGTCGGCGCCGTGGAAAAGTCCAAGATCCTGACCGGCCAGAACGTCAAGCCCGGAGATGTGGTGCTGGGCCTGGCTTCGGCTGGCGTGCACTCCAACGGTTTCTCGCTGGTGCGCAAATGCATTGAGCGCGCGCAGGCCAACGGCACCGTGCCCGAGACACTGGACGGCAAGCCTTTCAAGCAGGCCATCATGGAGCCCACACGCCTGTACGTGAAGAACGTGCTGGCCGCTCTGGCACAGCACCCCATCAAGGCACTGGCCCACATCACCGGCGGTGGCCTGCTGGAAAACATCCCGCGCGTGCTGCCTGAAGGCACCGGCGCTGACTTGAAAGCCGGCAGCTGGCCTCAGACCGAGCTGTTCGCCTGGCTGCAGCAAACCGCCGGCATTGACGACGTGGAAATGAACCGCACCTTCAACAACGGCATCGGCATGGTGCTGGTGGTGGCAGCGGAAGCGGCGCAAGCCACGGCAGCCACTTTGCGCGAACTGGGTGAAACCGTCTATACGATCGGTAACATTACGGAACGCAGCGAAGGCGCTGCGGTCCAGGTCAAGTAGTACTTCTCACAAAGCGATCATCTATGGGGTCTCCGCATCAAGTTTCCACCGTTTGCCTCACCCCGACTCCGCCGACGCGCGGTGTGATGATCGCCAGTTACCTGCTCATGGCCGGCACGCTGTTGCTGGTCATGTGGCAAAAGCTGTTGCCCGGGCTGCTGTGCGCATGCCTGGGCTTTTTATTGACACGCGCCCTCTCCAGGCTGGTGGCGCGCATTGACCGCCGCCCCCCCGGCCCCGTGCCCGACCGCTGGGCACAGACCACGGCAGCCACACTCGTCATCCTGGCCCCCCTGATCTGGGTGGGTGTGGCCCTGACCCAGTCTCGCGGCTATCTGACCGATATTCCGCACCAGTACAAAGAACTGCTGGACTATCTGGCCACCACGGTGCTGGACTTGCGCCAGAAGCTGCCCAGCGAATTGGCCGCCATGCTGCCCCAGGGTGCAGCCGAAATCCAGCAAACGATTGCCACTTTTCTGGCCGCCAAGGCCGGCTCCCTGGCATCCGCAGGCAAAGCCTGGCTGGGCGGCCTGTTGCACGCCTATGTGGGCATTTTGATTGGCGCGCTGGCCGCCGTGCGTCCGCGCGTCTCACCCCGTGCGCCCCTGAGTCAGGCGCTGCAACGCCGCGTGATGCTGCTGGGCGAAGCGTTTCGTCAGATCGTGGCGGCCCAGTTCTGGATTGCGCTGTTCAACACCTGCCTGACCGCGCTGTTCCTGCTGCTGATCCTGCCCATGTTTGACATGGCCCTGCCCTATACGCCGGCACTGATTCTGCTCACATTCATTGCAGGCCTGATCCCCATCGTGGGCAACTTGTTCTGCAATGTGGTGCTGACCATCGTGGGACTATCGGTCTCCCCCCTGGCTGCGGCCGTGTGGCTGGGCTTTCTGATCC
>JAEYRT010000243.1 GCA_023435325.1 Pseudomonadota bacterium
CCGTTAGCGGTTGTCGCTCCCTTTCATTTACCCATGGCAGAAGTCATGGTTATCGTCCTCGGCTGGGTAGCCGTATGGGCCTTGCTGAGTCGCTTTCACCCACAGCGACAATTTCTACACGATGTGCTTGCAGGCACGCGCCTGATTTCCGCCGTTTCCACGCCTGCGCAGCACAACCCGACCATTTCAAAGTTCCAGCCATGACTCATACCTCTGCATTTTCTGTTTGCGTCTACTGCGGCTCTCGCCCAGGCGAACGTCCTGAATACGCACAAGCTGCACACGCGGTTGGCAACTGGATTGGCAAGCATGGCGGCCAGTTGGTCTACGGCGGTGGTCGCACAGGGCTGATGGGTATGGTTGCGGATGCAACCAAAGCCGCAGGCGGCCGCGTGGTGGGCGTGATCCCTCAGGCTTTGGTGGACAAGGAGCTGGCCAACCAGGCTTGCGACGAATTGCACATCGTGGCCAATATGCACGAGCGCAAAGCCATGATGGCCGAACGCAGCAATGCTTTTCTGGCACTGCCCGGTGGCATAGGCACCTTTGAAGAACTGTTTGAAGTATGGACGTGGCGCCAACTGGGCTATCACGACAAACCTATCGGCCTGCTCAATGTGGATGGTTACTACAACAGCATGCTAAACTTTTTGGATTCCACCGTGCACAGCGGCTTCATGGGTGCCTGGCAAATGGACTTGATCCGCACCAGTGAAAGTGTGCAAGAGTTGCTGTCTTTTCTGGTGGAAACCGCGGGCACGGTCCCCGAGAACACCAACCTGCGCAATGTGATTTAGATTTAGGTGTAGACCACAGGACGGCGCAGCTCGTAAAAAAAGCGATCCTTGAGGATCGCTTTTTTATTTCATAGCGCGCTGGACGTGGAACTCAGATTGCTGTTCCATCCAGATCACCGGTGCGGATACGCACGACTTTCTCAACCGGAGAAACAAAAATCTTGCCATCTCCAATCTTTCCCGTGCGTGCCGATGCAACGATGGCATCCACACAGCGATCCGCATCTTCAGTAGCCACAACCACTTCAATTTTCACTTTGGGCAAAAAGTCCACCACATACTCTGCACCGCGATACAGCTCGGTGTGCCCTTTTTGACGGCCAAAGCCTTTGACCTCAGTCACCGTCAAGCCAGTTACGCCACATTCCGCCAAGGCTTCACGCACCTCCTCCAGTTTGAAGGGCTTGATGATGGCAGTAATCATTTTCATGGGGGAGGCTCCAATGGAATTTAAAACTCGTTTTCTCAATAGCTCGCTGGGTCAACTTAGCGCCTAAAACCGTTGGTAATCGGTGCACGCCAATCCTTGCCAAAACTGCGTGAGGACAGGCGCGGCCCGACAGGGGCCTGCCTGCGCTTGTATTCATTGATTCGGATGAGCCGAATCACGCGCTCGACGCTTTCACGCTTATGGCCAGCCATCACGATTGATTCGATAGGTTCGTCATTTTCCACATATCGGCGAATAATGTCGTCCAGTACGGGATAAGGAGGCAAACTGTCCTCATCCTTCTGGTCAGGACGCAATTCAGCGCTGGGGGGACGTGTGATGATGCGCTCCGGAATGGGATGCAGCCCCGTACCGAAAGGATCATGCGCATTGCGCCAGCGTGCCAGCTCGAATACGCGGGTTTTCAGCAAGTCCTTGATCACGGCAAACCCACCAGCCATATCGCCATACAAAGTGCAGTAGCCAGTGGCCAATTCGCTCTTGTTTCCAGTGGTCAGGACGATAGAGCCAAACTTGTTGGACAGCGCCATGAGCAAGGTACCGCGAATACGTGCCTGCAAATTCTCTTCTGCGGTGTCTTCAGGCAAGCCCTGAAACTGTGGTGCCAGTGCAGCCTTGAACGCCTCAAACTGCGGTGAGATATCAATCACCTCGTGGCGGACACCCACACGGCTGGCCATCTCCTGTGCATCTTTCCAGCTGATATCTGCCGTGTAAGGCGAAGGCATCATCACGGTGCGTACCCTGTCTTTGCCCAATGCATCCACGGCGATTGCCAACACCAGCGCAGAATCAATGCCGCCAGACAGTCCCAGCACCGCACCCGGAAAGCCATTCTTTTCCACATAGTCGCGCACGGCCAAGACCAGCGCCTGCCACAGACAAGCATTGTCTTCCTGTACGCTCTCAACAGTACCAGCCAGCACGAGCTGTGTGGCCTGTTGCTCGGCGGCAACCGCAAAAAGGCAGCACTCAAATGAAGCCGCGCGTGCAGCAATCTCTCCAGTGGCGTTCAGTGCGAAGCTGCCACCATCAAACACGAGTTCATCCTGGCCACCCACCATATGCACGTAAATGACAGGTAGTCCCGTTTCCTGGGCACGCTGTGCCAGCACGGCTTCACGCTCTGCCTGTTTACCCAAGTGATACGGCGAAGCATTGAGCACCAGCAACATTTGCGCACCTGCTTGCTTGGCTTCCAGAGCAGGCGCCTGCACCCAGGCATCCTCACAAATCAAAACACCCATCCGAGTGCCATCCACATCCATCACGCAGGGTTGATGACTCGGGGTGAAATAGCGCAACTCATCGAAAACGCCGTAGTTTGGCAGGGCCTGTTTGGCATAAGTAGCCATCACTTCGCCATTTTGAATCCAGCTGGCACTATTGCGTCTATGGCTTGTCGCTTGCACTGCCTGGGTGTGCCCGACAAGCAATTTGAGTCCGGGCCACTGCCGACTTGCAGCCACCACCTGTGCCAACGCATCATCATTGGCCTGCTGGAACGATGAACGCAGCAAAAGATCTTCTGCGGCATAGCCGCACAATGCAAGTTCTGGCGTCACCAAAAGCTTGGCACCTTGCGCATCAGCCTGTGCTGCTGCATCAATGATCTTTTGTGCGTTACCGTTGAAGTCGCCCACCACAAAATTGAGTTGAGCGATGCAAATAGATGTGGTCATGAAAAGAGGCCTCAAGCTGGCAGTCAGATACAACGACTGCCGCACATGTAAGCATTGATTATCACTCTGTCCGTGCACATGCAACGGCACACGCTGGATCGCTAGATTTTGGATGACAAAAAAAGCCGCATTGCATCGGCAATGCGGCTTGATCTCAGTAACTCTGCACCCTGTGGGCAATCAGAAAGTTTCCCAGTCATCTTGCTCTGAGGAAACTGCTTTCACCAGCTTGGGTTGGGCGGTCTCCCGCGGGGCTTGCACCATCTTCTTTTCATGTGTTGGCGCTGCCTTGATTGCCGGTGCTGGCTGCTGTACAGATCCCACGGTCACATGCGCTGCGCGGGAATGGGGCGAGGAAGAAGCCACTGACGCATCCTTCGTAAGATTCAGGCCCAAAGCCTGCTTCACCTTGAAACTGGCAACCGTATCAACCAGATCCTTGGCCTGGCGTTTCAATCCTTCTGCCGCAGCGGCACTTTGCTCCACCAATGCAGCGTTTTGCTGCGTGGTTTGATCCATTTGTGCAATCGCCTCACTGACCTGAGTCACGCCCTGGCTTTGCTCCTTGCTTGCCGCGCTAATTTCCCCCACCAGATCGGAAACGTGGCGAATCGCTGCAACGACTTCTTCCATGGTGGAGCCCGCCTGGGCAACCAATGCCGTGCCCTGCCCCACCCGCTGAACGCTTTCTCCGATCAACTGCTTGATCTGCTTGGCAGCTTCTGCACTGCGGCCCGCCAGCGCGCGTACTTCACCGGCCACCACGGCAAAACCACGTCCTTGCTCACCCGCGCGCGCAGCTTCCACTGCCGCATTGAGTGCCAAGATATTGGTCTGGAAAGCGATGCCGTCAATGATGCCAATAATGTCAGCAATCTTCTGGCTGCTGGCATCAATGTCTTTCATGGTCGTGACCACTTGCCCCACCACTTCTCCACCACGCACCGCCACATTGGAAGCATTGATTGCCAACTGGTTGGCTTGCAGGGCACTTTCTGCGTTGTGACGGACAGTTGAGGCCATTTGCTCCATGGAAGCTGCCGTTTCCTGCAGGGCACTGGCTTGCTCTTCCGTTCGGCTGGACAGGTCTGTATTGCCCAAAGCGATTTGTTCGCTCGATATGGCCACTCCATCAGCATTGTGGCGCACCTGACTGACCACACGCTCCAGGTTGCCGCGCATGGCAGACAGTTCTTGCAAAAGCTTGCCCATCTCATCACGACCAGCCTGGGGAATGTCCTGCGTCAGGTCTCCTTCAGAAATACTGCGCGCCGCACGCATGGCCTGCGCCACTGGAACAGTGACTGCGCGGGAAACCAGAAAACCCCACACCACTGCCACCAACGTACTGAGCACCATGCCTGCCACGACCCATAGCGTGGCGAATTGGAAGCTTTGAGAGGCTTTCTGTTCCGCGAGGGCGGCGTATTCATGGCCCAGTTTTGCCAACTCACTCAGTGTCTCCACCAGCTGCGCAAACTGGGGCTCGGCCATGCCCATATAAAAATTGGTCACGGCATCACCCAGCAGCAAATCGCCATCGAGCTGGCTGTAGTCCTTGTCACGTGCCAATTGCAAGAATTGCTGATGGCCTTGCAGATACTGTTCACGCACATTGCGATACTGCACAAACAGTGTTTGCTCTTCCTCACTCAGCTCCAGCGCTTCATAGCTTTTTTCATGGTCATGAATTTGTGTGGAAATCTGAGCCATTTGAGAGACGTAGCCCTCGACCTCGGCCACACTGTTGACATTCAAAATTCCTGCCTCGGCACGGCGAAAACGGTTCCACAAGGTGCGCAGATTGTTGACGTCAGAAACGCTGGGCAACGAGTGCTGCACGACGACTTGTGTGCTTGCATTCATTTGGCGCATTTGCCACAGAGAAACGCTGCCTAAAGCCAGCGTGAGAAAAGTCACTAGTGCGAACCCCAAACCCAGTTTGGTGGTCATGCGCATATTCGCCAAAAACATTCCGTCTCCTGAAGGACCAGCGAGGCGTGCGAAACAAAAGAGCAAAAAAAATGTGCAAACCCCGCAAGGAGTTGCACATTAACAAAAATTTACAGGTCTTTAAAAATTTCTCAGAATATCCAGGGGATTACCCTGAGAAATCATTAAGCCTTGTTGTAATTTGCGATGCCGTCAGTGATTTCCTTTTGGGCTTCGTCAACACCCTTCCAGCCAAGCACCTTGACCCATTTGCCCTTTTCCAGATCTTTGTAGTGCTCGAAGAAGTGAGCGATCTGGTTCAGGGTCAGCTCATGAACGTCTTCCAGGCTTTCGATCTTTTCGTAAGCAGGCAGAATCTTCTTGGTAGGTACAGCCAGCACCTTGCCGTCTACGCCGCCTTCATCTTCCATGTGCAGAATACCGATAGCACGGCAGGGAACCACGACGCCGGAGGGCAGAGGAAATGGCGTCATTACCAGCACGTCCACAGGGTCGCCATCGCCAGCCAGGGTCTGAGGCACGTAGCCGTAGTTCACGGGGTAGTGCATGGCCGTACCCATGAAGCGGTCTACAAATACGCAACCGGTTTCTTTATCCACTTCATACTTCACGGGATCGGAATTGGCGGCAATTTCGATCACTACATTGAAAGTTTCAGGTGCATTCTTGCCGGGAGTCAGTTTTTCGAAGGACATGATGGTTGATCAGGTTATGAAACGGATATTCCCCTGTTTCGGCATACGCACCGTGATGTGCCTGCCTTGAGGGAAAACCTGATGATTTTAGAGGCATGCCCTTGCTTGCTCCTTGCACGTGCTCTGAATATCCGCGCAAAGGCGATCACAAAGCAGCCTGCGCACCATGGCGCACCGGACCAGAGCGCTCGTTAACCGCCTGCTGCACTTCCTTGCGCCAGCCCAGGGCAAATCCCATTTCAGCCAACACAAACAAGGGGCCAATGAGCAGCCCCACGATGTCATCCATAAAAGCAGGTTTGCGGCCCTCCCAGTAGTGGCCGACAAATTGGATGATCCAGCCCACCACAAACAAGCCAGCGCCCCACCCCAGCCAGACAGAAGTTGTCTGCTGTGCCAACCACGCTCCAGTCGCCAGCATCGCACCCAGCACCAGAGCCAGTGCAATGCCATAACGGGTATCGAGCAACATGTAATACACCGATGCTGCCAGTGCCGTCAGTACCGCAGGACTTAGCATGAACCCCCATTCCCCCACTGGCCACGCCGGGCGCGACAGCAGGATCACCACCGCCAGCAAGATCATGGGCACTCCAATGAAATGCGTGATGATGTTGCGCGCATCGCGGTGGTAGAGCGCATATTGCGCCAATTGGTCTACCAACGTTTTCATGGTGGCCTCCTGGTTCATCGGTCGCTATGGGAGAACCGCATCCTTGCTTGCAAGGCATGAGGTGTCCATAGGGCAACTCCTAAAAAAACCTAACAGCCAGACATTCAGCCAAGGCATGTTGTACGAGTCATTTTTTTGACAATCTGCGTTGCTTTTGTGACTGACAGCCGATAGACACGATCACACAATAGCCAACCATTTTGGTGCTTGCTTCACAAAAGAAACTGGTCTCAAAACATTGGCAAGCAACCCTGCAAAGCTATAGAAACTGATACATATGCCTCTGTCATTACCCGCGGTGGCGCGTACGCCCCAACATATTCGCCAAGTCAACTATCGCAGCTTTGAGCGTGAAGACGGCCTGTGGGATATCGAGGGAGAGCTGCTAGATACCAAGGCTGTCGATCTGCCGCGCCCCAGCGGCGAGGGGATTCGCAAGGCGGGGGATCCGATTCACCACATGCTGATCCGTGCGACCATTGATGCGCAGCTGGTGGTTCAGTCCATCGAGGCCTCCATGGAGGCACATCCCATCCAAGGCTGTCCTGGTGCTCTTGAAGCCATGCAACGCATGGTGGGGTGCTCCATGGCACGCGGTTGGCGCAAATCCATAGACACCAATCTGGCAGGTGTTGCAGGTTGCACCCACATGCGCGAGCTGCTGCAAAACATGGCCACAGCGGCATTCCAAAGCATTGTTTCGGCGTTCAAGGCAGCATCTGACCAACCGCCCGCATATGTGGGCCGCTGTACGGGCTGGGATTTCAACGGGCCAGCAGTAGCCAAGTACTATCCGGCTTTTGCCGGCTGGATCATTCCTGAAGGCAAAGGTCCTGCTGTTCCACCACAAGCCCAAGCTCTTGAAACCGTCAAAGAAGCCGAGTCACGCTCTTAAAGCCTGCGTGCCTGGCTGACCTTGCGTTCGCTGACAAACCCCGTTTCAAACGGGACTGCTGCGCTTGGGGCACAATCTGTCTCCTATGGTTGATCGCGTAATCCCTTTGGTGGAACAAAGGTACGGAGTGCTGCAAGCGCCCTTCAATTCACAGCCGATTGCCCCAAGCGGGCAATTGCTGGACCAGCGTGCTCGCCCTTTGCGCGATTTGCGCATCAGCGTCACCGACCGCTGCAACTTTCGCTGCTCCTATTGCATGCCCAAGGATGTCTTTGACAAAGACTATCCCTATCTGCCGCACAAGGCACTACTGAGCTTTGAAGAAATCGCACGTCTGGCACGTCTGTTCACGCAGCACGGTGTGCGCAAGTTCCGCCTCACAGGGGGAGAACCCCTGCTGCGCAAAGACCTGGATCAACTCGTCGCCCAACTCGCTGCCCTGCGCACCCCTGAAGGCGATGCGATGGACATCACCCTGACCACCAACGGCTCTTTGCTACGCCGCAAAGCCCGTTTGCTCAAGGATGCAGGACTCAAGCGCGTGACGGTGAGCCTGGATGGCCTGGATGACGCCACTTTCCGGCGGATGAACGACGTGGACTTCCCCGTCGCCGACGTACTGGACGGTATAGAGGCCGCACGCGAAGCAGGGCTGTCGGACATCAAGGTCAATATGGTGGTCAAGCGCAGCACCAATGTGGACCAGATCCTGCCCATGGCACAACACTTCCGCGGTACGGGCGTGACATTGCGTTTTATCGAATACATGGATGTGGGCGCCACCAACGGATGGTGCATGGATGAAGTCCTGCCCTCCGCCGAAGTGGTCAAGCTACTGAATGCCGAAATGCCTTTGGTGCAACTGGAACCAACCGCTGTGGGAGAGACTGCCAAGCGCTGGGGCTATGCAGGCAGTGACGGACAGCATCAGCCATCGTTGGGCGAAATCGGAGTGATCAGCAGCGTCACTCAAGCTTTTTGTGGTGATTGCAACCGCGCAAGACTTTCCACGGAAGGACGCCTGTACCTGTGCTTGTTTGCGGATAAGGGCTGGGACTTGCGCGAGTTGCTGCGCAATGGTGCTGACGACGCCACCATTAGCAATGCCATTGCCCACATCTGGGGGCAGCGCGATGACCGTTACTCTGAAATTCGCTCCAGCCTGCCGCCCGACACCGCCCAGGGCCGCAAGCGTGTGGAAATGAGCTATATCGGCGGTTGACGCCTCTTACGCACCCTTGATTGCACATGACTGCCATACAAGATATGACGGGACTGGTTTTGGCCGGAGGACGTGGCAGCCGAATGGGTGGAGTCGACAAAGGACTGCAAACCTTCCATGGCGTGCCTTTGGCTTTGCACGCTTTGCAGCGGCTGCAACCCCAGGTGAAGACCTGCATGCTCAACGCCAATCGCAGCTTGGATGCTTATGCTGCATTTGGCGTACCGGTACACACGGACATGCTCGCCGACTATGCAGGACCGCTGGCGGGTTTTTTGACTGGTCTGTCGCACTGCACCACATCCTGGCTATTGACCGTCCCTTGCGACAGCCCTCGATTTCCCCATGACTTGGCCCAGCGCATGGCGGCGACAGCAGCCAAAGAAAATGCCTTGATCGTGCTCGCTGCGGGACCTGAAACAGGCCCTGATGGCAGTCTGCAAATGCGCTCCCAACCGGTGTTTGCCTTGCTGCACCACAGTCTGCGCCCAAGCCTTCAAGCCTTTGTATCCGAAGGCGGACGCAAAATCGACGCCTGGTCTCGGCAACACCCCCAGGCCTTGTGTCATTTCGATGAGCCAGGCGATGATCCGCAAGCTTTCGCCAATGCGAATACGCTGGACGAACTGCAGGCGCTACAAAACGAATAACACGTCTGATTGACGACGGGCCCATCTGGAGCGATAAAGTCAGTTCGCTTTGGTTGTCTCATCAGGAGAATTGCATGCCGTTTGCTACCGCGTTCACCGACCCAGCCCCTTCCCCGGAAGATTTGGCCGAATTACCTGGCACTGTGGCCGTCGAATTTGGCGTGGACTGGTGTCCACACTGCCTGGGCGCGCAAGCTTTTTTGCGCGAAGCCTTGCAGGAACGCCGTGACATCACCCACATCAAGATCGAGGATGGTCCCGGTCGCAAACTCGGCCGCCATTTCAAAATCAAACTCTGGCCCACCTTGGTTGTTCTGCGCAACGGCGAAGAAATAGGCCGTGTGACTCGCCCCCAGTCTGCCCAGGAAGTCGAAGAGCAATTGCCTGTCGCCATCTGAGCCAGCGAAGCCGGCCTTCTTCACTCCCATGCTGACATAACAGATTCAAAAAATAATTACGAAAAAACTGCCGCAACCTCTTGCAATTTGCGCCAAACGCTATAATTAATCCGTTCTTGGCAAGAGCGACAGCAGCACCTCCGGCCCGGGCACCGTGATGGAATCACGTGTTTAGCAGCAATTGCTAGCCCACTATCCGCAAGGACTGCACACCAAATGATCGCCCAGACATCTTGCCTCGGAGTCAGTCCGCTCCAATTGCATGCCTAGGCATGCCTACGCGCCGGGTTAGTGGCGCTTGCGTTTTCTCCTTTGTGTGTTCGCTTTTGTTCAAGAGGTACCATGCCCGTTGCAAAGTCCGCGAAGTCCAAGCAGGCGTCCGACGCTACCGCGAAGCCCAAAACAACCAAAACCATAGCTGCCAGCGCAAAAGCGCCTGCAAAAAAAGCGGCCCAGCCCGCAGCTGTGAAGCAAGCCAACGCCTCTAAAACAGGGGCAGCGACTTCCAAGAAAGATTCTGATATGGCGACTTTGTCTCAAGCCGAACTCAAAGCAATGGCCGATGCACTGCTGGCCGAGGCCACTCCCAAGCGTGGCAAGAAGAAGGCCGACGCTGCCGATGCGCCTGCCGCCAAAAAACCTGCAGCCAAAAAGACTGCCTCTGCCAAAAAAGAAGCAGCTGAAGAAAAGGCCCCTGCAGCCAAAAAAGCGCCTGCCAAGGCTGCCAAAACTGCAGACAAGGCACCTGCCAAGCGTGGACGCAAGCCCAAAGCCAAGGAAGAAGGCGAGCTGGACGAAGATCTGGGCGACTTTGATTCCGAACTGGACATGGAAGCCGAAGCCGAGCCTGAAGCTGAGGCGGTTGAAGCCACTACAACCGAAAAAGCCAAGCCTCTGCGCATGAAGATCAGCAAGGCCAAAGAGCGCGCCTTGATGAAGGAATTTGGTCTGGACGAAACCGTTCTGACCGAAGAGGAAATGAATACCCGCCGTCAGCGTCTGAAGATGCTTATCAAGCTAGGCAAGACCCGCGGCTACCTGACCCACGCTGAAATCAACGACCACCTGCCCGACAAGCTGGTCGATGCTGAAACACTGGAAGTCGTGGTCTCCATGTTGAACGACATGGGCGTGGCCGTGTACGAACAGACGCCTGACGCAGAAACCCTGCTGCTGAACAACACCGGCCAGTCCGCCACTACCGAAGAAGAAGCGGAAGAAGAAGCCGAAGCGGCCCTGTCAACCGTGGACTCGGAATTCGGCCGTACCACCGACCCTGTGAGCATGTAC
>JAEYRT010000011.1 GCA_023435325.1 Pseudomonadota bacterium
AACTGGCGCATTGCCCAGGCAGCGCTGGATGAGTTTTTGAGGGGGTAAAGCGTACTGACCCTCAACCAACCCTCGCCCATACATGGGCAAGGGAGCAGGAACCCATACCCAGCCCCTCTTACCCCCTCTCCCGTTTGCGGGAGATGGCCAGGGTAAGGGTGCATTTGCTAGCTTTTTAATTTCCCGTGACCACCACCTACACCCCTGCCCCTGATGCGCCCAAGCCTTCCATGGTGCGCAAGCACCCGTGCCCAGAGTGCGGTGCGAATCTGGAGTGGAATGCCGGGGCACAGTCGCTCAAGTGCCCGTACTGCGGCACGGTGGTGCCGTGGAACGATCAGGTGCGCGAGGAACTGGGGCAGGACATCGTCGAACAGGATCTGGCCGAAGCGCTGCGCCACCCTGAAAACGGTCGTGGCTGGGGCAGCCAGCGCTATGAGGTGCAGTGCCAGAACTGCCGCGCGATTTCGGTGTTTGTGGACGGGCGTGTGGCCCAGCGCTGCGACTTCTGCGGCTCGCCAGCCATCGTTGCGCATGAAGAACGCAGCGATGCCATCACGCCGCAGAGCATTCTGCCGTTCAAGATCAGTGACGGGCAGATCCGCGACAAAATCCGCCAGTGGTACGGCAGCCGCTGGTTTGCACCAAACAAGCTCAGGCATGCAGCGCTGACCGATACGCTGCACGGCGTGTATCTGCCCTACTGGACGTTTGACGCCCATGTCAGCGCCCAATGGTGGGCCGAAGCAGGCTTTTATTACTACACCACCGAAACCTACCGCGATGCCAATGGCAATACGCAAACACGCCAGGTGAGGCATGTGCGCTGGGAACCGGCAGCGGGCAGCCTGCGCCATTTCTTTGATGACGAACTGGTGCCAGGCACGGTGGGCGTGCATCCCAAGCTGCTGCGCGAAGTGGAGCCCTTTCCCACGACCACCGACCTCAAACCCTACACCCCGGAGTTTGTGCGTGGCTGGACGGTGGAGCGCTACCAGGTTGACCTGCACAAGGCCGCCAAGCTCAACGAGCAGGACATGGACCACCAGGTCCAGGCCCTGTGCGCACGCCAGGTTCCAGGCGACACCTACCGCAATCTGCGCGTGCAGCGCGAATATGCAGGCCGCACCTTCAAGCATGTACTGGTGCCCGTATGGGTGGTGGGCTACACGTATGGCAGCAAGAACTACCAGATCATTGCCAATGGCTATACCGGCCAGATTGCGGGCGAGCGGCCATATAGCTGGGTGAAGATCTTCTTTGCCGTGGTGTGCGCGCTGATCGTGGCGGCGGTGGTGTTGGGGGTGATGCAGCAGTAACTGCCCCCCTCACTTTCTCTGGGTGTCATCCTTATCAAAACACTTCCGCACCTTTGAACGCAGGCTGCTTGCGGTCTTTGTCCGACAGCAAGAACTCCATCCCCACATCCGGCCATTGGATGCCCAGATCCGGGTCGTTCCACACAATGCCGCGGTCCGACTGCGGTGCGTAGTAATTGGTGGTCTTGTACAGAAAGTCCGCGCTGTCGCTGAGCACCACAAACCCGTGTGCAAAGCCGGGTGGAATCCAGAACTGCTTGTGGTTGTCCTCGGTCAGCGTCTCGGCCACCCACTGGCCGAAGGTGGGGGAGTTCTTGCGGATGTCCACCGCCACGTCCCACACTGCGCCGCGCACCACGCGCACCAGCTTGCCCTGGGCATGTGGCGGCAATTGGTAGTGCAGGCCACGCAATACGCCCTTGGACGACCGGCTGTGGTTGTCCTGCACGAACTCGAAGTTCGTACCTGTGGCTTCGTTGAAAGCCTGCTGGTTGAAGCTTTCGTAAAAAAACCCGCGCGCATCACCAAACACCCGGGGCTCGATCACCATCACATCGGCGATCGCGGTGGGTACAGCTTTCATCGCACTCCCCCTTTGAGGCATTGCATGAGGTATTGGCCATAGCCGTTCTTGAGCAGCGGCTGCGCCAGTTTTTGCACCTGCGCTGCGTCGATCCAGCCCGCACGCCAGGCGATTTCTTCAGGGCAAGCCACTTTCAGGCCCTGGCGCTGCTCCAGCGTGGCAATGAACTGGCCCGCTTCGAGCAGGCTGTCGGGCGTGCCGGTATCGAGCCAGGCATAGCCGCGGCCCATGAGCTGCACGTTCAGCTGCTCCTTTTGCAGGTACAGCTTGTTCAGGTCCGTGATCTCCAGCTCGCCACGGGGCGAGGGCTTGAGCGACTTGGCCAGCTCCACCACCTGGCTGTCATAAAAATACAGACCGGTCACGGCGTAATTGGATTTGGGCGCTGCGGGCTTTTCTTCCAGCGACAGCACCTTGCCCTGGGCGTCGAATTCGGCCACGCCATAGCGTTCGGGGTCGTGCACGTGGTAGGCAAACACGGTGGAGCCCGTGGCCTGCGCACTGGCGTTTTCCAGCAACTTCTGGAAGTCATGGCCGTAGAAGATGTTGTCGCCCAGCACCAAGGCGCTGGGAGCACCGGCCAGGAATTGCTCGCCAATCAGAAAGGCCTGCGCCAGTCCATCAGGACTGGGCTGCACGGCGTACTGCAGGTTCAGGCCCCACTGGCTGCCATCGCCCAGCAACTGCTCAAAGCGCGGCGTGTCCTGGGGCGTGCTGATGATGAGGATGTCGCGAATGCCCGCCAGCATCAGCGTGCTCAGCGGGTAGTAGATCATGGGCTTGTCATACACCGGCAGCAACTGCTTGCTGATGGCCAAAGTGGCTGGGTGCAGACGTGTGCCGGAGCCTCCGGCCAAGATGATGCCTTTGCGTGCTTGGGTCATAAGCTTTACGTTTCCATAGCGCTCAAGGCTTGCTGCTCAAGCCTTGAGCGCTGTTTTTGTTTACAAGATTTCTTGCAGCATACGCTGCACCCCTTGCTG
>JAEYRT010000077.1 GCA_023435325.1 Pseudomonadota bacterium
CTGCTGAAGCTGGCGGCCATCTTCGGGCTGGTGGGCGTGGTGCCGGGGCTGCTGATTTATGTGGTGTCTTACCAGTTTGTGTCGCGTTCGATCGAAAGCTGGTTTGACGTCAAGGTTGAGGGCGCGCTCAGTGCGGGCGTCAATCTTGCCAGTGTGACACTGGAAACCATTGCCAATGACATGGCCGGCAACACGCGTGCGGCCAGTCAGCAGCTGGCGCAGGTTCCCGATGCTGCAGCAGGCCTGGTGCTGGAACGCATCCGCGAGCAACTTGGCGCGACGGACGTCGTGCTGTGGAACGAGGCCGGGGTGGCCGTGGCCAGTGCGGGCAGCTCCTTGCTGTCCCTGGCGCCCAACCGGCCCAGCAGCCAGCAGCTGCGCAGCCTGCGCTCCGGCCTCAGGCCCCAGGCGGTGATCGAAGGCCTGGACGAGGTCGCCATCACCCAGCAGCGCGAGAATGTGGACAGCGTATATGTCAAAACCCTGGCGCTGGTGAGCAACCCGCGTTTCCAGCTGGTGACCGAGCAGCGCTTTTTGCAGGCCTCCATCCCCTTGCCCAGTGCGCTGGTTGTCAATGCGCTGGCGGTGCAGGATGCCAATCGCGAATACCAGGAGCGTGCGCTGGCGCGTGAAGGTCTGCAGCGCATGTACATCGGCACCCTGACATTGAGTTTGTTTCTCGCCGTATTCGGGGCTGTTTTGCTGGCGGTGCTGCTGGGCAACCAGCTGGCCCGCCCGCTGCTGGTGTTGGCACAAGGTGTGCGCGATGTGGCGCGTGGCGACCTGCGACCCAAAATGGCGCTGCAGACGCAGGATGAGCTGGGGGGGCTGACCCGCTCTTTTGCGCTGATGACACAGCAGCTGCTGGATGCACGCACGGCAGTGGATAAAAGCATGGCGGAGGTCAAGGCGGCACGGACCAATCTGCAGACCATTCTGGACAACCTGACATCCGGCGTGCTGGTGCTGGATGACCGCTGGCACGTGCTCTCCATCAATCCGGGGGCCACGCGCATCCTGCGCATGCCCATGGCTGTGTATATCGGCCGCTCCCTGGAAGAGGTGCCGGGCCTGGAAAGCATGGCCCAGATGGTGCGTGATCAGTTCGAAATCTTTCTGGGGGAGCAAGGCGCTGATGCGGGCCGCGATCGCTGGCAGCAGGTGCTGGAGCTGGCAGTCGACAGCAGCGACAAGACCCAGGAAGGTGAAGTGCCGCAAGACAAGACCACCTTGGTGGTGCGCGGTGCGGAGCTGCCACAGTCGCGCCGTCTGATCGTGTTTGACGATATTTCGGAGATTGTCTCTGCCCAGCGCTCCAAGGCATGGGCTGAAGTGGCGCGGCGTGTGGCCCACGAAATCAAGAATCCGCTGACACCGATCCAGCTGTCCGCCGAGCGTCTGGAAATCAAGCTCAACGACAAGCTGGCACCGCCCGAGCAGGCCTTGCTGCAGCGTTCCGTGAAAACAATTGTTGACCAAGTCGGCGCCATGCTGCGGTTGGTGAACGAATTCCGCGACTATGCTCGCTTACCAGCTGCAGAGCTGCATCCCCTGGACTTGAATGCACTGGTTCAGGAGTTGATGCAGCTTTATGGCGAAGAGACAGCTGCTGTGCCGGTGCGGGCCAGGCTGGATGCGCATTGCCCTTGGATTACCGCAGATGCGCAGCAGTTGCGCCAAGTCATTCATAACCTTGTGCAAAACGCACAAGATGCTACGCTTCAACAGGCACAGTCGCTGGGCCTGGAGCCATCACCCGTGGAAATTTCCACACAGTGGCTGGAGAGTAGCAAGCGTGTGCGCTTGAGCGTGAGCGACAGTGGCACCGGTTTTGCTCCGCATATCTTGCAACGCGCGTTTGAACCTTATGTGACAACCAAGGCGCGTGGCACAGGGCTGGGGCTGGCGGTCGTGAAAAAAATTGCCGACGAGCATGGCGCTCGCATCGATTTGGCAAATCGTATGGATAACGGCATGGTGCAGGGGGCGCAAGTGTCGCTATCATTTGTTCCCATAAGCACCGAGGCACCGTGAGGGGCGGTGACCGATACCTGTAGTACATAGGCTTTTCGAAACTCATGGCAAACATACTGGTGGTGGATGACGAACTGGGCATTCGAGATCTCTTGTCGGAGATCCTGAATGATGAGGGACATAGTGTTGAACTGGCAGCCAATGCCACGCAGGCACGAGCAGCGCGCAATGCAGGCGTGTTTGATCTGGTGTTGCTGGACATCTGGATGCCTGACACCGATGGCGTAACGCTGCTCAAGGAATGGGCTGCATCCGGTCAGCTGACCATGCCTGTGATCATGATGAGCGGGCATGCCACCATTGATACTGCGGTAGAGGCCACCCGCATCGGTGCACTGGCGTTTCTGGAAAAGCCCATCACCATGCAAAAGCTGCTCAAAGCCGTGGAGCAGGGGCTGGCAAAAAGTGCCAGCACGCCCCCGGCCAAGCCAGCGCCCAGCAGCGCAGGCGTGGCAACCACCAGCGTGATCAATTCTGCAGACACCATGGGCAGTGCCCACGAGATGGGCGCACGTCCGATGGCAGGGCTGCGCAGCCCGCAGGACAACATGCCCAGTGCCCATCAGGACTTCAACCTCGACCGGCCATTGCGCGAGGCGCGGGACGGTTTTGAAAAAGCCTATTTCGAATTCCATCTGGCGCGCGAAGGCGGCTCCATGACACGTGTGGCGGAGAAGACCGGTCTGGAGCGCACGCACCTGTATCGCAAACTGCGCCAGCTGGGCGTGGACTTGGGGCGCAGCCGCCGCGGCTGAGGAAAAATTGAAAAAGTTTGGTTTTTTGGATTTTCATCCAAAAAAGTGGCATACAATTGCGGCTTCAGCGAGATGGTGAGTATTGAAAAGTATTTGCTGTAGCGTCTGGCCCGGTAGCTCAGTTGGTAGAGCAGCGGATTGAAAATCCGCGTGTCGGCGGTTCGATCCCGTCCCAGGCCACCAAAT
>JAEYRT010000105.1 GCA_023435325.1 Pseudomonadota bacterium
CGGTGATCCCGCCCACCATCTCCGCGAAGATGCGCAGGGTGTCCTTCAGGGTGTCCACCGTGTCGAACAGCGGTTCCTTGTCTTCCTGGTTGTCCTTGTTGTAGGCCAGCGGCTGGCCCTTCATCAGGGTGATCAGCGCCACCAGGTGGCCGACCACGCGGCCGGTCTTGCCGCGGGCCAGCTCCGGCACGTCGGGGTTCTTCTTCTGCGGCATGATCGACGAGCCGGTGGTGAAGCGGTCGGCGATGCGGATGAAGCCGAAGTTCTGCGACATCCAGAGGATCAGCTCCTCGGAAAAGCGGCTCACGTGCACCATCACCAGCGAGGCGGCGGCGGTGAACTCGATGGCGAAGTCGCGGTCGCTCACCGCGTCCAGCGAGTTCTGGCAGACGCCCTCCATGCCCAGCTCGCGGGCGACGAACTCCCGGTCCAGCGGGTAGCTGGTGCCCGCCCGCGCGGCGGCGCCCAGGGGCAGGCGGTTGACGCGCTTGCGCACGTCCAGCATGCGTTCGTGGTCGCGCGCGAACATCTCGACGTAGGCCAGCATGTGGTGGCCGAAACTCACGGGCTGCGCCACCTGCAGGTGGGTGAAGCCGGGCAGCACCACGTCCACGTTCTTCTCCGCCAGCCCGAGCAGCGCCTCCTGCAGCTGCGACAGCAGGTCCGCGATGGCGTCGATCTCGCCGCGCAGCCACAGGCGCACGTCGGTGGCCACCTGGTCGTTACGGCTGCGGCCGGTGTGCAGACGTTTACCCGCATCGCCGACGAGCTGTGTCAGGCGCGCTTCGATGTTCAGGTGCACATCTTCCAGGTCCAGCTTCCACTCAAACGCACCGGATTCGATTTCTTCCTTGATCTGCGCCATGCCCTTTTGGATGGCGGCATAGTCATCCTGGCCAATCACGCCCTGGGCAGCCAGCATTTCGGCATGCGCCAGAGAGCCGGTGATGTCCGCCTTCCACATGCGCTTGTCAAAGAACACGCTGGAGGTGTAGCGCTTGACGAGATCGCTCATGGGTTCTGAGAACAGCGCAGACCACGCCTGCGCCTTGGTGTCGAGCTGGTTGTGGGAAGGCTGGGGAGTGGTGTGATCAGACATGGGAGGCAAAATTTCCAGAAATGACAGGCACCCGGAACATCCGGCTGCCCAATGCACAAGCCGGAAATTCTATCGAGCCCTGCAGCGAATGTAGCAGCAAGCCTGGCTTCAACCCCTCAGCGCAGTGCAGCGCTAGGCCCTAGGCAGAACCCTAGAAAATTGGCGCAAAACTAACAATGACAACGCCTTATCCATAAAAAACATTCATTTCGTTACAGCGCCCGCCTACACTGCATCAGACAGACACCAAGGAGACACATGTCCATGTCTTGAAGCTCTGGCCGCCAAGGTGGTTCAAGGATGTGACCGAGCTTGTGTCTGTTTGCCATAAGTTCACTACGTAATCACAACCATCCGGAGACAAGAGATGCATGTGCTGATCGTCGATGATGAAATGTTGGCTCGTAACCGCCTGCGCGTTTTATTGAGCGAATGCGAGGATGCTTCTTCACCATTCACCATCGAAGAAGCCCATGATGTCACGCAGGTACAGGAGATTTTGCAGCGCAGCAGCACACCTTTTGATCTGGTGCTGCTGGAGACGCAGATGTCCGCTGCGGATGGCAGCTTGCTGGCCCAGGTGCTGCACAGCCTCGCCAAACCACCCGTTGTGGTTTTTGTCACGTCCCAGTCCATGTATTCCGCAGGCTCCTTTGACGTGGAAGCCCTGGACTATCTGCCCAAGCCGGTACGCCTGGAGCGTCTGCAGCAGACGCTGGCCAAAGTCCGCCGTTTGCACCTTTTCGACGGCAACGGCATGCTCAGTGACAACACCCCCAGCCTGCTGATTCGCGACCGGGGACGTGCAGAACGCGTGCCTCTGCCGCAAATCGTCTACCTCAAGGCAGAACAGAAGTACGTGACGGTCCGCACCGCAGCGCGAACCTATATTTTGGACAACTCCCTGAGCGAGCTAGAAACCCGTTTTCCCAACCATTTCGTGCGCCTGCATCGCAATGCGCTGGTCAATCCGGCGCAGATGCGTGCGCTGGAAAAGCATTACACCGACGAGGATGGCGAGTGCTGGGCCATGCGCATGCACAGCGTCCCCGAAGTGCTGCAGGTCTCGCGTCGGCAACTCGCATCGGTGCGTGCTGCATTTCAGGGTGTGGTGCGCCGCGCTGAAGGCCAGCAGGCGCAGCTGGCGTAAGCGAATTAACCTGCACGCCATAAAAAACGGTACCTGAAGGTACCGTTTTTTATGCGCCGCTTTACCGCCTGTGGCGCGTTATCAAGGCAAGCGCCGCACCAGGCGCTGATGGCATGAACAGGGCTTAGTGCGCATGACCGCTGTGCGCTAAACCACTGACGACCGTCACCAGCACGATGCCGGTGATGAGCCATAGCACTTGCACCAGCGTTTCCTTGGCGGAAAGACGCTTTTGCAATTGCGGAATCAGGTCGGACAAAGCCACATAGACAAAGCTGCTGGAAGCAATGGTCAGGAAATACGGCTGCAGTTCCTCAAAATATCCCACCAGAAAGTAGCCTGCGATGCCGCCAAGGGCCGTCACTGCGCCCGCCAGCGACACCTTGAGCACGGCGAGATTACGGTGCGTACTTTGGCGCAACACCACCAGATCGCCAATATGGTGAGGCACTTCGTGCGCCAGCACCGACACTGCAGCAATCAGGCCCAGCCGTATATCCACCACAAAAGCCGAAGCGATGAGCACGCCATCACCAAAGCAGTGCACGCTGTCACCGGTGAGCAGCGACCAGCCACCGCCACGGTGATGGTGGTGGTGTCCCTCATGTTCATGCCCATCATGGGCATGTGCATGGTCATGGGAAGTTGGGTGATGGGCAGCATGTGCGTGCTCATGGCCATGGTGCCAAAGCTCAGCCTTGGTCAGCAGGAAGAAAAACACCACGCCGATCAGCAGCGTCATGAACAAATCATGTGCGCTTGCTTCGCTGTTGAAGGCTTCGGGCAGCAAATGCATGAAGGCCGTAGCCAAAAGCGCACCCGCAGCCAGGCTCAGCAGCCCCTGCTGCGCTCCGCTACGGGAAGATTTGCCCAAACCGGCTTGCAAAAGAAAGTTAGCCACCCAGACGCTGCCGATGCCGGAAGCCAGGGTGGCCAGGATGATGGCGGCCAATGTCATAACAGAAGTTTTCTCTCAGGCGTTTCGTACCTGAACCATATATTTTCCCTAAAGACACATCCTGCCGTGAATGGTCTGCCTGCTGACTGAGTTGCCTGCGTGGATGCTTGGGGACACGCAAGAAAATCGCTCACAAACAGGTTACACGGGCTGTCAAGGGGCCACCGCATGCTCCTTGAGGGGCACGGCCATGTGCGGCATCTTGTCCTGTTTGCCAAAATCCTGTCCGAGCAGCAGATGGCCGATTCGCCCCCAGGTTTGAACGAAGGAATCCACATAGGTAGCAGATGCAGACGGTGTGTAAGGGCCCGCAAAGTACTGGGTGGTTTCCAGCTGGCGGCGCACCTCGGGTTTCTGGACGATCTTGTACAGCACCTGGGCCAAAGCGTCTCGCTCGGCAGCGGGAATGCTTTTCGGGGCAAACCAGGCCAGCCAGCCATGCCCCAAGGGCATCCAACCCAGGTCGGTGAACAAGGGAATGTGCGACAGAAAGCCATCGTTGCTTTCCGACCCCTTGGCCAGAACGCGCATTGCACTGTGATTGACCCATTGCGGATCACAACGTGCCAGCGCCACATCGGCACCTTGTCGCAAAGCCTGGCTGACATCGCCGCCAATGCCGTACGCCTGCATTTGCCAGGCCCGATCGGTGCGCATCACCATGCCTTGCACCCACAGGCGCATGCGCCCAGAGATGACCGGAATGGCAACCCGCGGTGGCTGGGATTGGGCTTTGGCCCAGTCCAGCAACTGATCGGCGCGCAGCAGCGGTGAGTTGGCCGGGACAAACAGGCACCAGCGGGTTTCGAGCACCATCAGCAAGGGGGCGTAATGCGACAGATGCTGAGCGCTGGTGGTGGCGGCATCGCCAATCAGGGCCAGTTCTTCGCTGATGAGGACCAAGGAGCGTTGCTGTGGTGCGTTGGCCAGGCTCCAGGCCAGTGCAGGTGCTCCCGAAGCGCGCGTAGCTTCATGCAGTTGCACACTGCCACCCAGCTCCTGGCCGAGGTGTTCCAGAAAGAGGCCTGCCACATTCACCCGGTAATGGCTCGCCAGCACAGGTTGCACGACCGTCCATTGCACGCGTTCCTGGGCACTGATCGGGGCCACATGCGCCAGCAGCACGCCCAGCACCAAACCCTTGCCACTCAGTGCGCGCAAGCCATGCCGCAAATTCGCGATCACATTTGAAACCAACAAGGCGTCCTCTTTTCGTCTGTGCTGGCTATTGTGCGCCGTCTCACGGTATTTGGCGATAACGAGGCAGTGCCAACTTATGTGATTGATAAAAGACGCAAGACTGCGGCCGTTGCTGCACCCAGCACGACCACCAGCAAAAAAGGCCAGCGCAGCCACAAGGCGATGCCTGCAACCACCAGCGCGCCCAGTCTGGCATCCAGCACCAAGTTGCTCCCCGCAGCAAAGGTGTTCATGACGGTCAACGCCGCCAGCAAGGCCACCGTCATGCAGGCGGCGATATGGGTCATGCGTGCATTTTGCAAAAACCGGGCGGGAATGGCATAACCCGCAAACTTGGTGATGAAAGCCGCTGCGCAGGCCAGCAAAATCCAGTGCCACAGCGTCATGCGGCCTCCCGGCTCAGGCGTTGGCTGCGCCACCAGCCCCATGCCGCGCCCACCATGGCTGCCACCAAAATCGGCATTCCCGGGGGCAGCACAGGAACGGCCAAAGCCGTTACCACGCCGCACAACACTGCCAGGGCGACCGGCTCGCGCTGCTGCAAACGGGGCCATAGCAATCCGAGAAAGGCCGCGACGGCCGCACCATCCAGCCCCCACTGTCGCGGGTCTCCGAGCGCATCGCCCAGCCATGCGCCCAGCAAGGTGAATGCATTCCACAGCACGAACACCCCGACTCCGGCCGTCCAGAAACCACGCTGCTGCTCCTGTGCCTGCAGCTGCCCCGCCGCTGTGGCGGCGGATTCGTCGATGGTCAACTGCGCGGCCATGGCTTTGCGCCAGCCTTGGGGCTGAAGCAGGCGGTTCATCTGCATGCCATAAACGGCGTTGCGCACGCCCAGCAAGCTGGCGGCACCTACAGCGGCCGACCCCGTCCCGCCACCGGCAATCACGCCGATAAAAGCAAATTGCGATCCCCCGGTAAACATCAACGCACTCAAGGCCATGGCCTGCCAAATATTCAACCCCGCAGCCACGGCCAGCGCTCCGAAGGAGATGCCGTACAACCCAGTAGCCAGCGAAATCGAAAGGCCCATGCGAACGGCGGGCGTCCAGGAAGATGGTGTGAACACTGGTCTCTCTAATATTTTTTAATAGCTGTTAACGCCTACACATCAATGGTTTCAGCCATAAAAATATTCAAAACCATTGAATGGCGGGCGTTGACAGCTATGTTTTCAACATGTTCGCCATCTGCTTGAAGGCGACCATGCGCCTTCTGGCGTGTCAGGCGGGGGGCGCACTCAGTGTGCCTTCTCCCAGCTTTCGCCCAAACCCACTTCGGCCAGCAATGGCACCGAAAGCTCGGCCACTTCCGCCATCACGGCAGGAATGTGCTCGCGCACCCAGTCGGCTTCGCTGGCAGGCAGCTCGAACACCAGTTCGTCATGCACCTGCATGATGACCTGAATCTCGGGCTTTTCCGCATCCAGCTCGGCTTGCACGGCGACCATGGCTTTCTTGATCAGGTCGGCAGCCGTGCCCTGCATGGGCGCATTGATAGC
>JAEYRT010000153.1 GCA_023435325.1 Pseudomonadota bacterium
GCCATAGAGCTTGCGGTTACCTGCAATGCCACCCACGGAAATACCGCCAAAGTTCACGCCGTGGTAGCCCTTCTCACGGCCGATCAGGCGGGTCTTGCCAGCCTGCCCCTTGGCACGCCAGTAGGCACGCGCCATCTTCAGCGAGGTGTCCGCCGCCTCCGAACCCGAGCCGGTGAAGAACACATAGTCCAGCCCTGCCGGGGTCAGCTGCTTGATCTTGTTGGCCAGCGCAAACGACAGCGGGTGGCCGAACTGGAACGCGGGGGCATAGTCCAGCTCCAGCGCGGTCTTGGCGATGGCGTTGGCAATTTCCTTGCGGCCATGGCCCAGCCCCGTGCACCACAGGCCAGACAAGCCATCAAAAATCTCGCGCCCCTGGGCATCGTGCAGGTAGGCCCCTTGCGCTCCCACCACCATGCGCGGCTGAACCTTGAAATTGCGGTTGGCGGTAAACGGCATCCAGTGTGCTTCCAGCCATTGCGCATCCATGACAGCAGCGGTCTGGGGGATGGTGGAGAGATCGGTGAAGTCCATGGCTAGCTCCTTGCAATTCCTGTCAATGCAGCCATTGTTGGGTACTGCCTTACTTTCTTGAATGCCAGCTTCTCCATGTTTACTTGCTAATTTATGCAAGTAAATGCAGCATGGCGGTACGCCCCTTGCTTGCCCCCTGTGCCATGCCTCCTTCCCCTGTTCCACCTTCCCGCCAACGTGCCCTGCTCGGCCAGGTCAGCGACATGGACCTGCGCTTGCTGCGCATCTTCAAGAGCGTGGTCGAATGCGGCGGCATGACTGCGGCCGAGCTGGAGCTGAACATCAGCGCCTCCACGCTCAGCCGCCACATGAAGGATCTGGAAGAACGCCTGGGGCTGGTGCTGTGCCGCCGGGGCCGCGCGGGTTTTGCGCTCACGCCCGAGGGCGTGCAGGTGTATGAGGCCACCCTGCAGCTGCTGGGCGGGGTCAACCTGTTTCGCAACCGCATCCATGAGATTCACGACCGGCTGGGCGGCAGCATTGAGGTGGCGCTGTTTGACAAGACCGTGACCAATCCACAGGCCCATATTGACCTGGCCCTCAAGCACTTTCACGAGCGTGCCCCGGAGGTGGAAATCAAGCTCCACGTCACGCACATGCACGAGATTGAGCGCGGCCTCATGGACGGGCGCTATCAGGTGGGCATTATTCCGGCGCACCGCAGCTCCAGCAGTCTGGTTTATCGCGATCTGTTTGGCGAGCACATGCTGCTGTACTGCGCCCCCGGCCATCCGTTGTATGGCGCAGACCATGCGCAGCTGGACTGGGCCGCGCTGCAGCAGCATGCGTTTGCCGGCCTGGGCTACCACTCACCGAACATGGAAGTGACACGCCAGATGGGCCTGCGCCGCACCGCCACGGGCTTTGACCAGGAAGCCATTGCCACCCTGATCCAGACCGGCTGTTTCATCGGCTTTCTGCCCGACCACTATGGCCGTCTGCTGGAGGCGCACGGCAGTCTGCAGGCCATTGCGCCCGAGCGCTTTCACTACGACTGCCAGTTCGTCGCCATGTGGCGCCTGTCCCCCCAGCCCAGCCGCGCTGCGCAGACCATGATTGAGTGCCTGGTGCAGGCCCATGCCAACCGCTAGGGACTGTCAAGATGCAGACGGAAGCCGCAAGCCGTACAAATCTCACAGCATGTCTGCCATTGAGGCCCTGCTGCCGCTCATTGGCTGGGAGATGATTCAGGATTGTTTTGCAAAAAATTTTCTTTTATTTCAATAAAACAGATTTTTATTTCAAAAAAATCAAACTCTACACAAATTTAATGAAATACGAGAATGAAATGCATTTTGTTAAAAACACTTGGTATTTTTTACATTTTCACGATCGTTCTCAGTAAACTGGGGCGCTTTTGACAATCACTCGGTACAACTGCCAATGAATCAGGGTAGCGACTTGTTTAAATATCTCTTGCGCTTCATTCAACTGTTTATGGGCATCCCGCTCTTGGTGCATGCTGGTGGAGCCGATCAAAATTTAGACACCGCAGCCACCGCACTACCCGCTCGCTCCCAATTTCAAGTGGTGGCTGCAACGGCCCAGCATGTGGACATGCTGAAGCAAGGAGGCTACGTGCTGTATATGCGCCATGGCCCGAGTGATGCACGATTTCCAGACCAGCTTCCTTTGCAGCTGGACCGGTGTGAAACACAGCGCCCCTTATCCAGCCAAGGCCGTGAACTGCTCAAGCAGATTGGCCACCATATCGCCCAGCTGAAACTGCCCTACGAAGCCGTGATCAGCAGCCCATTTTGCAGGGTGCAGCAAAGTGCCGACCTGGTGTTTGGTGGCCCCATCACGGTGGACCCAGAACTGCGGTACACCGCCGCCATGCCTGACGCGCAAAAACAGCCCGCCGTGGCACGCACGCGTTACTGGATTTCGTTGCCCGTACAAGATCCGGCAAAAAATCGCGTGGTGATTGCGCACGGTCCCAATATTGCCGAAATCATGGATTACCTGCCCCCGGAGGGCGGCATCATCATCTTCCGTCCGCTGGGAACCAATGGCTTTGAATATGTGGCGAGTATTGAGCCACGGCAATGGCCGTCTTTGCTCAAAGAACTGGGCCTGCAATGAAGACTGCCAACTATCTTTTACTGCAGTTACTCCTGCCTTTTACTTTGGTGGGACTCATAGCCATTGGGCTTATTTATTTCACCCAGACCCAGCTCAGCAGGCAATTCTCACAAGTACTTCAAGCGCAGCAAAGCGACCTGGAGGTACTCAGTGATGCCGCGCGTTTTATTCAGAACATGGGCGAAGTGCAACAGCGCATGGTGCAGGCGCTCGACGGTGCGCTCGATGGGAGCCTGGACGAGTTGCAGCTCTATCGCATGCACAGCGTCATCGTCAATCAGTTGCACGATCTGCATGCGCAGATCCAGCACTTGTCCAGCTCCAGGCTGGTTCAAGAGGCCAACCATGGCAGTGCCGCTGGATTGCTGAGGGAATTTGATAACTACCAGCGCTTCGTCATCATGAGCACCGATGTGCTGGCCGTAGATCCACAGGTAGCCGGTGAATTTTTGCAGCGTGCGCAGCGCCACTACACCCACTTTTCCATTTTTGCGGCACGCATTGAACGACGGCTCACGGAGCATGCACAGACGCACAATGCGCAGCAGCACGAGACCTACCTGAACCTGGCCTGGCGCATGTGGACGATCGGGTTTGCGGTACTGGGTCTCGCGCTGGCCGTCAGCTACCTCCTGATGCGCCGTGCAGGCAGGGGCATGCAGCAGATTGCCGATGCGCTCGCGGAGCTGGTCAATCAACCAGGCAGCCATCCCAGACTGCAGAACATCCAGAAATTGCACCAGCGCACCAAGGGGCCCATCCGTCACATGGCGGGTGCCGTTCTGGCATTTCGTGATGCCCTGGAGCGCCAGCACCATGCCGAGGAAAGAGCATTTGCGCTGGCCTTCTATGACCCATTGACCCAGCTGCCCAACCTCCGCTTTCTGCGTGATCG
Organism: Pseudomonadota bacterium; assembly: GCA_023435325.1. Taxonomy (GTDB): domain Bacteria; phylum Pseudomonadota; class Gammaproteobacteria; order Burkholderiales; family Burkholderiaceae_C; genus Comamonas. The sequence continues at coordinate 3,515 of JAEYRT010000153.1, forward strand.
ATTAGGGCAGCTTGGGACCCGCAAAGATGTCCATATGGCACTGCTCGCCCTGGATCTGGATGGTTTTAAACACATCAATGACATGCGTGGGCACAGTGCGGGAGACCAGGCGCTCAAGGATGTAGCCGAGCGTTTGCGCACCGCTGCAGCGGGCTGCGAAGTGCTGGCACGCACCGGTGGAAACACCTTTGCCATCTTGTTCTGCGAGCTGGACAGTGACCCTGCACGCGCAGCCCAGCAAGCTGCACACCTGGCCAGCCGTGCACTGGAATGTCTGGCAGCGCCTTTGTCACTGGGCGTGCCATCACAAGGCGCGCAGTTGCACTACCTCAGTGCGGGCGTAGGCATCGCGCTTTTCCAGCCGCCACTGTCCGATCTCGACCAGCCCCTGCAGCATGCAGAAATTGCCATGCACCAGGCCAAAAGCGAAGGACAAGGGCTGGTGCGATTTTTCAATTCTGATTTTCAGACCCGCCTGGAAGAGCGCCTGCGGCTGGAAAACGACTTGCGACACGCGCTGGAGCGCGGGGAGTTATTCCTGCATTACCAATTGCAAGTGGATGCACATGGCAGTCCCCGTGGCGTGGAAGCGCTGCTGCGCTGGGAACACCCGGAGCGCGGCATGGTATCCCCCGGTGAATTCATTCCACTGGCAGAGGCGTCGGATCGGATCATCCCGATCGGGCAGTGGGTGCTGGAACAGGCCTGTCAGCAGATCCACCGCTGGTCAGACAACCCCCAGTTTTCTGGCCTCAGCATTGCGGTCAATGTGAGCGCCAAGCAGTTTCGCCAGCCTGGCTTCGTGGAACAGGTGCAAAAAGCTTTGCGCAGCAGTGGTGCTCCGGCACACCTTTTAAAGCTGGAGCTGACCGAAAGCATCGTGATCGAAAACGTCGAGGAAACGATTGCCAAAATGTCCGAACTCAGGGCGCTCGGGGTGTCGTTTTCCATGGACGATTTCGGAACAGGCTACTCATCGCTGCAATATCTCAGGCGCCTGCCACTGGATCAATTGAAGATTGAACGCAGTTTTGTGCGTGACATTATTCAAAATCCCAATGACGCAGCCATTGTTAAAACCATCATCGCCATGGGGCGCGCACTGGGACTGGAGGTAATTGCAGAAGGGGTAGAAACCGTAGAGCAGAAAAACTTTCTGATGGGGCATGGCTGTGAGATGTACCAAGGCTATCTGTTCGCCCGTCCCCTGAAGATTGAAGCGCTCGAGCAGCTGCTGAACCAGCCCCGCAATGCCTTGGCCTGAGCAGGCGGCCTGCCAAGCGCCCGCAGGCAATTCATATCTGCCAAAACCCCATGCAAGGTAGATCCAGCAAGCGCTTGTAGCTATATTTTTTAGTCTTTCAGCTGCCACCAGCGCGGCAGCAGCACCTGCACATGAGGCTGCGTGTAGCGGTCGTCGATCAGATAAAGCACGCCTGCATCATGCTCCGTGCGGATCACGCGGCCCGCAGCCTGCACCACCTTGCGCATGCCTGGGTAGAGATAGCTATAGTCATGCCCCAGCCGTTGGCCAAAGCGCTGCTGCAGGCGCTGGCACAGGGCTTCGTTGACCGGGTTGAACTGCGGCAGGCCCAGCGTGGC
>JAEYRT010000183.1 GCA_023435325.1 Pseudomonadota bacterium
CCTTCGTACCAGCCGCCGGCGCGGCCGAAGCGGCAGCCGTACAACACGAGCGCGCCGGGGGTGCTGTAAGGTCGGTGCCCCGGGTGCCCCGGGTGGCACCCGTGGTGTCGAAGGAGGGGAGTTGACGAGCCTTACCCCCGGCACTGGCTACGCAGTTAGGGCTGCTTGGTTCCCCACCTGACCCGGTTGGCTGCTTCCCCATGCGAGGGGGCCTGTCAAGGGCCGATTATAGGGGCGTTTGCCTTGCCTGCTGGCGAGGTGCGCAGATAAACACGCTTGCGTCACAGGTGTAAAGCGTGCAGCCCGTAGAATCCGGGCCTATGTCTTATCTCGTGCTCGCCCGTAAATACCGCCCCCGCAACTTCGCCGAAATGGTGGGGCAGGAGCACGTCGTGCAGGCACTGGGCAACGCGCTCACGCAGCAGCGCTTGCACCATGCCTATCTGTTTACTGGTACACGGGGTGTGGGCAAGACCACGGTCTCGCGCATCTTTGCCAAATCCGTCAATTGCACAGGGCCGGATGGACAAGGTGGAATCACTGCTACGCCATGCGGTGTGTGCCCTGCATGCACGGAAATCGATAGTGGACGCTTTCCTGACTATATCGAGCTGGATGCAGCTTCCAACCGCGGCGTCGATGAGGTGCAAAGCCTGCTGGAACAGGCCGTGTACAAACCGGTGCAAGGGCGTTTCAAGGTCTTCATGATCGACGAAGTGCACATGCTCACCAATACGGCCTTCAACGCCATGTTGAAGACGCTGGAAGAGCCGCCGGAATACCTCAAGTTCGTGCTGGCCACGACCGATCCGCAAAAAGTGCCGGTCACAGTGCTGTCGCGCTGCCTGCAGTTCAATCTGCGCCCCATGGCGCCAGAGACGGTGTTTGAGCACCTCACGCAGGTGCTGGCCAAGGAAAATATTCCCGCTGAGCCGCAAGCCCTGAAGCTGCTCGCACGCGGCGCGCGCGGTTCCATGCGTGATGCGCTGTCGCTGACGGACCAAGCCATCGCCTTTGGTTGTGGCCAGTTGCAGGAAGAGGCTGTGCGACAGATGCTGGGCAGCGTGGATCGCAGCTACGTGTTCCGTCTGATCGCTGTGCTGGCGCAGGGGGATGGCCGCAGCGTGGTGGAGACTGTGGATGCGCTGCGCCACAACGGCATTTCCGCGGCTTCCACGCTGGAGGAAATGTCCAGCGTGCTGCAGCGCATGGCGGTGCTGCAAGCTGTACCTGATATGGCTGCCGCAGTGGATGGAACAGATCCCGATGCCGTACAGATGCTGGAGCTGGCACAAGCCATGCCTGCCGACGAAACACAGTTGCTCTACAGCATTTGCCTGCATGGCCGCCAGGAATTGGGACTGGCGCCCGATGAATATGCTGCATTGACGATGGCGCTGCTGCGCTTGCTGGCGTTTAAGCCGCAAGGTCCATCTGCGCAAGCCGCATCGGCTGAAAAAAAAACACTGAAGCTGCCTGAATTGCCTGCGGCGGTAGCGCCACAGCCACAGCCGGTGTTACAGGCTGCGGCAGCGCCTGCGCCTTTGCCTGAACCAGCCATGCGGGCACCGGTGGCTGAGGTTGTTGATGCACCTGCAACAGTGGCGGCAGTTTCGACGCAGGAGGCTCCGCCCCCCTGGGAAGATATCCCGCCCGAGGCAATGCAGGCACCGCAGGAGTCGGGAGGCAATGAGCCTCCCGTATGGGACGATGTGCCCATGGATGCCGCTCCCCTGGACGTGATGGCTGAGCCTCAGCCCCTGCAGTCTGCGGCGCCGTCTGCGCGAGATGCCTTGCAGGAGACAGCGCTCGGGGAAGTCTGGTACGCACTGATCACGCAGCTGGACGAAGCCCAGGCCATCACGGCCCTGGTACGTGAACTGGCCTTGCAGTCGCAACTGGTGGCGCAAGAGGGGGGGCGCTGGTCGCTGCGCGTGCAGCGCACTTCACTGAACCAGGCCATGCCCCGCGAGCGCCTGCTCAAGGCCTTGTCTCAGGTATCGGAATGCACGAGCCTGCAGGTGGACAATGGCCCGGTTTCAGATACCCCAGCGCTGCGCAACAAGGCGCGGGCCGAGGCGCAGCAGAAACAGGCAGAAGCGATTGTGCTGAGCGATCCACAGGTCCAGCACCTGATGCAAAACCTGGGGGCCACCATCGTGCCTGGCAGCATTCGCCCGGTATAAGCTAAACAGCGAAGGGGGTTAGCCAAGTCATGGCACTATTGCCCCCATCGGATTTTTACGTGACACATTAAAAGGAAACCAACCATGTTCAACAAAGGTCAACTCGCCGGTTTGATGAAGCAGGCCCAAGCCATGCAGGACAACCTGAAGAAGGCGCAGGATGAGCTGGGTAACATCGAAGTCGAAGGCGAGTCGGGTGCAGGTTTGGTCAAGGTGGTGATGACATGCAAGCACGACGTGAAGCGCGTGACCATTGACCCCAGCCTGCTGGCAGAAGACAAAGACATGCTGGAAGATCTGGTGGCTGCGGCGTTCAACGCGGCTGTGCGCAAGGCGGAAGAAACATCAAACGAAAAGATGTCCAAGCTGACGGCTGGCATGCCCGGCCTGCCTGGTGGCATGAAGTTCCCCTTCTGATTGCAGGGAGCATGACCATGGAGGGAAAGCGGTGTGCTTTCCCTTTTTTCTTTGGACCTGACCATGTCTGATCTACAACCGCTTGACCCGCTGATTCAAGCCCTGCGCCGCTTGCCTGGGGTGGGCATCAAGTCCGCGCAACGCATGGCGTTTCATCTGATGCAGCGTGACCAAGAGGGGGCACGGGTGCTGTCTCGTGCCTTGGTGGAGGCGGTGGATTCGGTGCAGCACTGCCAACGTTGCAACACGTTCACGCACAACACCATCTGCCCTATTTGCGAGGATGCCGGGCGCGATGCCGCACGCCTGTGTGTGGTGGAAACCCCGGCAGATTTGGCGGCGATGGAGCGCACCGGCGCTTACAGTGGCTACTACTTTGTGCTGATGGGGCGCATTTCGCCCATGGATGGTGTGGGCGCCAAAGATATTGGCCTGCCGCAACTGCTGCAGCGTGCCGCCGATGGGGTGGTGCAAGAAGTGATTTTGGCCACCAGCTTTACCACCGAGGGCGAGGCAACGGCGCATGCCGTCACAGAACTGATGCAAGGGCGCAATATTCAGGTCACACGGCTGGCGCGTGGTGTGCCGGTGGGCAGCGAACTTGAGTATGTGGACCTGGGCACCATCGCCCATGCCTTGGTCGAACGCCGCTGAAGGAGTGGCAAAAAACAGCCAGCGCCCCGCATGACAGGGCGCTGGCTGTGGGGCTTGACCTAGACCTAGACCTTCAGCGTTTTTTCTTGGTGGCGCTGCCGCCTCTGCTTTGTTGTGCCACTTTGGTGGTGACAGGTTTTTTGGTCACGGCGGTGGAGCGGGCCTTTTTGGTGGCGCTTGCCTTGCCATTGTGTTTCTGGCGGGCCGTAGAAGCCCCCGAGGCCACCACTTTGACGGTTTTGTAGACATCCAGAGACTGGCCGGCCCGCAGCTTGGCCGTGGGCTTGATGTCATTCCAGCGCGCCAGGTTGGCGACGGTTACGCCATTGCGGCGTGCCACCTTGGTCATGGTGTCGCCCTTGCGTACCTTCACGGGCACGCGGCGTGTGACCTGGGTCACTTCCGGCGCAAAGGCCACCCTGCCGTTGTCTGCAATATGGCTGGCCACGTCATGCAGGTGCTGCGAAGTGCGCGGCACCATCAGGGCCGAACCCGCCTTGATCATCATGCGGGGCGGAATGCGATTGACACTGCGCAGATCGGCTTCGCTCATGCCCACGCGCTGGGCTGCATTGGCCACCGTCATGGTGCTGGGCGCGACCCAGACGGTCCAGCTGGCGTACTGGTCATCGTTGTAGGCGGCAAGGTTGTGCCTGAACACCTTGGCGTTGTCCCAGGGCAGCAGAATCTGGGTGGTGCCTGCTGCAAAAATGGTGGGTCGATGGAAAGACGGGTTCAGCGCCTTGAAGTCTTCCAGCCGTACATCGGCCAGACGTGCCAGCAGCTCGATGTCCATGTCACGCTTGATTTCCACGGCCTGGAAATAAGGGTGGTTCTCAATGAGCGGCAGCTCCAGATTGAATTTTTCCGGATTGGCAACAATGTTCTTGATCGCCTGCAGCTTGGGTACGTAGTTGCGCGTCTCGTTGGGCATGCTCAGCGCGCTGTAATGCGTGGGCTGTCCCTGGCGCTCGTTGCGTTTCATGGCGCGGCCCACGCTGCCTTCACCCCAGTTGTAGGCCGCCAGTGCCAGGTGCCAGTCGCCAAACATGCGGTGCAGTTTCTCGAGATAGTCCAGGGCAGCGCGGGTGGATGCCAGGACATCGCGGCGATCATCACGGAAGGCGTTTTGCGTGAGCTCGAAATAGGAGCCAGTGGCCGGCATGAACTGCCACATGCCGGCGGCCTTGGCGCTGGACACAGCCTGTGGGTTGAACGCACTTTCGATATAGGGCAGCAATGCCAGCTCCGTGGGCATGTTGCGCGCTTCGATTTCTTCCACGATATGGAAGAGATATTTGCTGGAGCGCGTGATCATGCGCTCGATATAGTCAGGCCGTGTGCTGTACCACTGCACCTGGGCATCCACGTAATCGTCTTGCAGATCGGGAATGGCAAAGCCCTTGCGGATGCGGTCCCAGAGGTCGCTTTCGGTCTCCAGAGACACCACCTTCGAGGTCAGTGGCGGGGCTTGGGTGATGGGCTTGAG
>JAEYRT010000290.1 GCA_023435325.1 Pseudomonadota bacterium
GGTGGGGGGGGCGCCTGTACGTGCGATGGCCTCTTGGATGAGGTCCAGAATTTGCTGCTGTCTGGGGGTGAGGGTGGGATGCTCCATGCCTGTCCTTGCTAAGGATAACTGTTTGTTTATCCAGTACCTGTATTTTTAACCAGTTTGATGAGGACTGCAAGTGTCTGCAACAAGAAAAATAGTGGTCTTGGGCACCGGGGGAACCATTGCCGGCGTGGGGAATGCGCAGGATGCAGGTGTGGGTTATCAAGCGGGGCAGATCGCTGTGGCTCAACTGCTACAGCCTGTGCTGCACAGCGGTGCGCTTGGTGATGTGGGTTTTGAAATGGAGCAGGTGGCCCAACTCGACAGCAAGGATATGGATGCCGCCACTTGGCAGCAGCTGGCGGCGGCATGTCAGCAGTGGCTGGGGCGTGAAGATGTGTCAGCGGTGGTGATCACGCATGGCACGGATACCCTGGAGGAAACCGCCTGGTTTTTGCAGAGCGTGCTGCAACCTGCGAAGCCGGTCGTTATGACATGTGCCATGCGTCCGGCGACTGCATTGTCGGCGGATGGGCCTGCGAACTTGCGCGACGCTGCAGTGGCGGCAAGTCAGGCTACGCCAGGGGTATGGGTGGTTGCCGCTGGTGCAATGCATAGCGCCAAGTGGGTACGCAAAGTGCATCCTTACCGGGTGGATGCGTTTTCTTCGGATGCGCATGGTGCGCTGGCATGGGTGGAGGAAAGGCGTTTGCGCTGGGCTTATCAGCCTCTGCAGCCAGCCACCAGACCCGGCAAGCCATTGCTGCAAGCCGTGCTATCGGTTCCCCCCTCGAAGTGGCCATGGGTCGAGATTGTCTACAGCACGGCCGCTGCACGCGCTGCAGTGGTGGACGCACTGGCTGCAGCGGGGGTTGAGGGTTTGGTGGTGGCCACCACCGGCAATGGCTCCATCCACAAAGATATGCTGCCTGCCTTGCAGCGTGCCGGCGGCCTCGGCATACCGATCTGGCGCGTTACACGGTGTGAGCAAGGCCAGATTGTCCTGGCCGACCACGCAGTGGATGCCGCGGTCAGTGAGCTCAGTGCCTGCAAGGCGCGGATCAGCCTGATGCTGAAGCTGCTGGAGCGTGCGCATCAGTAATGCATTAGTAATTCAGTAATGGGCATAAAAAAAGCTGCCTTGGTGGGCAGCTTCTTCGTGCGGGCAGGAAGTTGTATCAGGCGCCCAGAGCTTCGAAAGCACGTGCGGTGATCTCTTCCACGGAGCCCATGCCGCTGATGGCGCGGTACTTGGGCGCGTTGGTTGGGTCTTCTTTGGCCCAGGTCTGGTAGTAGTCCACCAGAGGACGTGTCTGGCTGCTGTAGACGTCCAGGCGCTTCTTGACGGTTTCTTCTTTGTCATCGTCACGCTGCACCAGGTCTTCGCCGGTCACGTCGTCCTTGCCTTCCACCTTCGGTGGGTTGAACTTGACGTGGTAGGTGCGTCCCGAAGCAGGGTGCGAGCGGCGGCCGCTCATGCGTTCGATGATGGCTTCGAAGGGAACATCAATTTCCAGCACATAGTCCAGATGCACACCGGCAGCCTTCATGGCGTCGGCCTGGGGGATGGTGCGGGGAAAACCGTCGAACAGGAAACCGTTGGCGCAATCGGCCTGGGCGATGCGTTCCTTGACCAAGTTGATAATCAAGTCGTCGCTGACCAACTGACCGGCGTCCATCACGGCTTTGGCCTGCAGGCCCAGGGGAGTGCCGGCCTTGACGGCAGCGCGCAGCATGTCGCCCGTGGAGATCTGGGGAATGCCGAACTTCTGGCAGATGAAGGCGGCTTGCGTGCCTTTGCCGGCGCCGGGTGCGCCCAACAAAATGAGTTTCATGGGAATCCTCGAAATGTAGAAATTCTTGGCGGAGCGGGGCTTTTTCCTGAGCAGAAAAAGCAGGCGGCAGCCGCGCTATATCCACTCAAGGATAGCACGCACGTTCTTGTGCTGGACTTACAAAGCGCGCGGCGATGCCGTGGTTCGTGAATTCCAAACCTCGTCGCAAGGCGCTTGACAGCACAAGGCAGCAGTGCTTGTTAGCAGGAAAACGAGTATCGCTGAAGCTGGTGCGAATTTGTTGTCTTGTACAAGACTGATGTTGCTTTTGTATAAAAAAAGAGCAGTTAACGCTTGACAGACAAGCATTTGCAAATCAAATCATTTGCAAATATTGATGGATCAAGCGTTAACTGCTCTTATTTTTCGGTCAAATTTCAGAAATTACTGAAATATTTCTTTTTACGCGCAGCTCAGCAAAGCGCGCACGCGTTCCAGATCTTCGGGGGTGTCCACACCGGCGCCCGGCGCATTCGGCGTGATGTGCACGGCAATCGCATGGCCATGCCACAGCGCACGCAGCTGCTCCAGAGACTCGACTTGCTCCGTGGGGGCGGGTGCAAGCGTGGGAAAACTGCGCAAAAACCCCGCTTTGTATGCGTATATGCCGACATGGCGCAAAGGCGCAAAAGCACTGTCGGCCTGCCACCATTGCTGCTCGGCCTGATCGCGGTGAAACGGAATGGGCGCGCGGCTGAAATAATGGGCCAAGCCAGCGGTGTTGCACACCACTTTCACCACATTGGGGTTCAGATAGTCCTCACGTGTGGCAATCGGGTGCGCGGCAGTGCCCATGCTGGCGGCAGGTGCGCTGGCCAGGACTTGCGCCACGGCATTGATCAGGGCGGGGTCGATCAAAGGTTCATCGCCCTGGACATTGACCACCATGTCGTCGCCATCCAGGCCCAGCAGGGTGCAGGCTTCGGCCAGACGATCACTGCCACTGGGGTGGTCTGCACGGGTGAGCACGGCTTCAATGCCGTGTCTCTGGCAGGCTTGTACGATGGCGTCGCTGTCTGCGGCCACCACCACGCGCGCAGCTGCACTTTTCTGCGCCTGTTGTGCCACGCGCACCACCATGGGCAGGCCGGCAATATCGGCCAGCGGCTTGTTGGGCAGGCGGCTGGATGCCAGGCGCGCTGGAATCAGAACGGTAAAGCTCACGGCGCTTAGGCTTCCAGTTCGCTGTCTTCCAGGGTGCGTGCCTCGTTTTCGAGCAGGATCGGCATGCCGTCGCGCACGGGATAGGCCAGGCGGGCACTTTGCGAGATCAGCTCTTGACGCTCCTTGTCAAAGCGCAGAGGGCCTTTGGTGATGGGGCAGACCAGGAGTTCAAGCAGTTTGGGGTCCATAACAGTGTCGCAGTGTGGGTTCTTAACGAGGTAATGATAGGCACAGTCGGGCGTCGAGCAGGTCGAAATAGCCCTGTTCTACTTGCAGCTGCAGGGGCACAGCCAACGCCTCGGGCATGATCTGCCAGAGTTTGGCAGCATCTTTTTCTGTACAAATCACCTGGCAGTGCTTGTCGATTGGGCGTTGCCAGCTTTCAAAATTGTAGTGGTCGGGCAGGGCCTCGGTGCTTGCCAACGTCAGCGACTGCGCGCGCAGCATGTCAAAAAAGTCCTCGGGTCGGGCAATTGCAGCCAGCGCGTGCAAGGGCTGGCGGATCAGCGATGCCAAGGGCACGCGCGCGCCCGACGACGTGACTGCGTAAGGCGCAAGCTGGCGCTGCAGGCGAAATGCCGGCGTGGTTGCGGGTGTGCCTCGGGGCGGCTGTGCGGCGGTGTGCAGCACGGCGGTGACGGGGCGGGGCCAGGGTTCACGCAAAGGTCCGGCAGGTAGCAGCCAGCCGTTGCCGATGCCTTCGTTGTTGAAGACGCACACTTGCACATCGCGTGCCAGTGCGTGGTGTTGCAGGCCATCGTCACAGACCAGGATGTTGGTGTCGGGGTAGGCTGCCAGCAGAGCACGAGCCGCGTCCACGCGCTGGCGCGCCACAAACACGGGTACACCACTGGAACGGGCCATGAGCAAGGGTTCATCTCCCACGTCCTGGGGGAGAGCGTGGACGTGGGCTTCGCGGCAGTCCGTAGTGCTGCGGCCATAGCCACGCGAAATGATGCCGGGGCGCATGCCACGTGCCTGAAGATGGGCAACCGTGGCCAGGGTGACCGGCGTTTTGCCTGCACCGCCCGCAATCACATTGCCAATCACCACGGTGGGCACGCCGGGATGCTCGGCTTTCTTCAGGCCCCAGGTGTACAACTGGCGTTGCAGGCCGGAGATTGCGCCATACAGGGCAGCAACTGGCAGCAAGGCCCAGGCGGCCGGACCACGGCTGCGCCAGATGCTGCGCAGCCCGTCGGATGCGGTGCTCTGGTGAGCGGGGAGTTCGCTCATGCCTTGGACTTTACTTGGCGCCGGAGGTGGCCGACTGGGTGGCAAAGGTGATTTGCGTCAGCCCGGCGCGGCGGGCGGCCTCCATGGCAGAGACCACCGACTGGTGCGGCGCAGCGGCATCGGCGCTGATGATCACGATGCTCTCGCCGCCCGCGGGTGCTGCACTGGCCAGGGCGCCGGCAATGGCTTCCACCGAGCGGTCTTCCAGTGTGATCTTGTCAATGGCGTAGCGGCCATCAGCGGCAATGGAAATGATGACTTCCCTGGGGCGATCACGCATTTGCTCGGCATCCGCCGTAGGCAGGGTCAGCTGCAGCTCGGTGAACTTGCTGTAGGTGGTGCTGAGCATCAGGAAGATCAGAATCACCAGCAGCACGTCAATGAAGGGGATCAGATTGATATCGGGTGCTTCACTGGAGCGGGAACGGAAATTCATGGCCATGGAAAGATCTTGCTTATTTGCTGCGCAGGCGCAGGAGATGGCGCACGAATTGCTCGCTGGCCAGCTCCAGCTGCAGCAGGTAGGCGTCAACCCGGGCACGGAAGTACTTCCAGAAGATCAGGGCGGGAATCGCGACGATCAGACCAAATGCCGTGTTGTACAAGGCAATCGAGATGCCGTGGGCCAGCTGTCCAGGGTTGCCGGTGCCCATGGCGCCCGTGCCCGCTTGCGAGCCGAAGATCTCGATCATGCCGATCACCGTGCCCAGCAAGCCCAGCAAAGGGGCCGCCGAAGCAATGGTTGCCAGTGCGCCCAGATACTTTTCCAGGCGGTGGGCAACGGCACGGCCGGTGGCTTCCATGTGCGCGCGCAGTTCTTCCTCGGTGCTGTGGGGGACATGGTTCAGGTGCTGCAGGCCACTGGCAAGAACTTCTCCCAAAGCACTGTTCTGGGCCAGCTGGGCCACCACGTCCCCAGAAGGCAGGCGTTCGCGGGAAACGGAAATCGCTTCATCAAGCAATTGAGGGGGCGCAACACGCGCGGTCTTGAGGGCGATGAAACGCTCAAAAATCAGTGCCAATGCAACAATGGAACATGCAATAAGGGGCCAGATGGGCCATCCAGCGGCCTGTATGATCGACAGCAACTTCGTTTCTCCCGTGCTTCAGTGGTTTGCGTGCAGCCGCGCATTATCGCGCAGCGCCTGTATCGCCCGGTGTTTAGAGGGCATGCATTTGCACGGAATTGGCATGGATCAGCATTCGTGCGCAAGGCGCGGTTTTCCATGAATGTCTTTGACGGTTTTTGAGTTTTTAGTTGCATGTCCTGGTTTGATCAACCCCTGACGCCTCCCAGCTCCCGTGTCTGGGATGTGGGTGCCCTGTGTCGCGCCATTGCCGACAGCCTGGAGGCGCGTTTCAATCCGGTGACCGTGCGAGGCGAGATCACCGGCTTTTCGCGAGCGGGCAGCGGGCACTGCTATTTCAGCATCAGGGATGCGGCCGGGCAGCTGCGCTGCGCCATGTTTCGCCGCGCTGCCATGGCGCTGGACTTCCTGCCGCGCGATGGTGAACTGGTGGAAGTGCGGGGCAAGCTGGGCGTGTATGAGCAGCGCGGTGATCTGCAATTGATTGTGGACAGTCTGCAGCGTGCAGGACAGGGCGCCTGGTTCGAGCAGTTTCTGCGTCTGAAAGCGCAGCTCGAAGCGGAAGGCCTTTTCGAGTCAGAACGCAAGCGCGCACTGCCCGTGATGCCGCGAGGCATTGGCGTGGTCACATCCTTGGGCGCTGCGGCCTTGCACGATGTGGCCGCGGCCTTGCGCCGACGCGTGCCCCATGTACCGGTATTGATCGCACCAGCGCTGGTGCAGGGCGTGGAGGCACCAGCCTCCATCGTGCGTGCATTGCAGCAGTTGTATGCGCTGTCTGCGCGCAAGGGTGAGCCCGGAGTGCCGGATATCGACGTGATCTTGCTGGTGCGCGGCGGGGGCTCCATGGAAGATTTGTGGGCTTTTAACGATGAGCAGGTCGCTCGCACCATTGTGCAAAGCCCGGTGCCGCTGGTCAGCGGGGTGGGGCACGAAACAGACTTCACCATTGCCGACTTTTGCGCCGATTTGCGGGCTCCCACGCCCACGGCAGCTGCAGAACTGGTGGCACAGCCACGCCAGGCATGGCTGGATGGGCTGGAGCTGATGCAGGAACGGCTGCATCACGCACTGCTGCGGCATATCGACAAACAGGGTCAGCGGCTGGATGCCGCCACCCAGCGCCTGGGCAGACCCAGCCAGCAAATGACGCAGCAACGCTTGCAATTGTCCCAGCTGCAACAGCGCACCCGCCATGGGTTGCTCATGAAAATGCAGCGGCAGAGCCAGATTTATCAAAACCTTGAAGCAGATCTGCAACAGAAAATCCTGCGGCGCATGGAGCGTGCACGCCACAGCGTGGAGCAGTTGTCCGTGCGGCTGGAGTTGCTGAATCCGCAGCGTGTGCTGGAGCGCGGCTACAGCGTGCTGACGACGCAGGCTGGTGATGTCATCACCAGCACGGCCCAGGCGCCAGTGGGCATGCCGCTCAAAGCCTTGCTGGCAGATGGCAGCCTGGATGTGACGGTGACGCAGCCCAAGCTGCTGTAATGGCTGCCATCGCCAATGCCGGAGACGAATTAACCGCTGGAGGTGGCGCTTTTAGCTGCAATCCGTTTGGCTTGTTCCTACAATGGCTGACAAGACGTGTAGTTTGTGCCAAGTCAAAATACACGTTCAGTGTTCATGCCGCGCGGCGCTTTGCCACGCGGTCTTCTTTCTAATTATTTCAACCACGACGAGGATTCAAAATGGAACATACCTTGCCCCAGTTGCCTTACGCCATCGACGCGCTGGAACCCCACTACAGCAAAGAGACGTTTGAATACCACCACGGCAAGCACCACAACACCTACGTGGTCAACCTGAACAACCTGATCAAGGGCACAGAATTCGAAAACCTGTCTCTGGAAGAGATCGTTCTGAAGTCCTCTGGCGGTGTGTACAACAACGCTGCCCAGCACTGGAACCACAGCTTCTTCTGGAAGTGCCTGACGCCCAACGGCGGCGGCGCCCCCACAGGTGCTCTGGCTGATGCCATCAACGCCAAGTTCGGCAGCTTCGACAAGTTCAAGGAAGAGTTTGCCAAGTCTGCTGCGGGCAATTTCGGTTCGGGCTGGACATGGCTGGTCAAGAATGCCGACGGCTCCGTGGACATCGTGAACACCGGCGCTGCTGGCAACCCCCTGGTGGACGGCAAGAAGCCTCTGATCACCGTGGACGTGTGGGAACACGCCTACTACATCGACTACCGCAATGCACGTCCCAAGTTCCTGGAAGCTTTCCTGAACAACCTGGTGAACTGGAAGTTTGCTGAAGAAAACTTTGCCGCCTGAGCGACTGCCTGACGCTTAGCTGTCATCGCAGACCGTGATTGCGGTCAAGCCCGCTGGTGAAAGCCCGCGGGCTTTTCTTTTGTGGCGCTGGTAGATTGCGAAGGGCAAGCTGCATAAATGGCTTGCCTTGGACCAGTCTTATACAAGAGTTTTTCACCAACTCTTGTAGAAGACTTGATCAAAAGGGCGGATCAACGGTTAGAATTTTGCATAGTGGGAGTTCGCTTCACGCATGCGAAATTTCTGACTGTTGCCTGGGGCGCAGACAGAAGCCAGCAACCGCAGCGGATCACCCCTCTCGGGAGCAGGCCAAGCGTGCCTATCCACATCCCAGCAATCCATTGAGCCAAAAGCAAGAGATGACAACACAGCAATCCACCATCATCTACACCCTGACGGATGAAGCTCCCCGTCTGGCGACCAGCGCGTTTTTGCCCGTCGTGCAAGCTTTCGCTTCCACTGCTGGCGTGAATGTAGAGACCAGCGACATTTCCGTGGCTGCCCGTATCCTGGGCGAGTTCAGCGACCTGCTGCCCGAAACTCAGCGTGTGCCCAACACCCTGGCTGAACTGGGCAAGCTGACACTGACTCCCGAAGCCAACATCATCAAGCTGCCCAACATCTCGGCGTCGGTCGCCCAGTTGATGGCTGCCATCAAGGAATTGCAGGGCAAGGGCTATGCACTGCCCGACTATCCCGAGAACCCCACGACAGACGAAGAAAAAGCCATCAAGGCGCGCTACTCCAAGTGCCTGGGTTCGGCCGTGAACCCCGTGCTGCGTGAGGGCAACTCCGACCGCCGCGCGCCTGCTGCGGTGAAGAACTACGCCAAGAAGAACCCCCATTCCATGGGTGAATGGAAGCAGTGGTCCCAGACCCATGTGTCGCACATGCACGAAGGCGACTTCTACCACGGCGAAAAGTCCATGACCCTGGACAAGGCCCGTGACGTGAAGATGGTGCTGGAGACCAAGTCCGGCCAGTCCATCGTGCTCAAGGAAAAGGTGGCGCTGAAAGACGGCGAAATCATCGACTCCATGTTCATGAGCAAGAAGGCGCTGTGCGACTTCTACGAAAAGGAACTGGACGACTGCAAGGAAGCCGGCATCTTGTTCTCGCTGCACGTGAAGGCCACCATGATGAAGGTTTCGCACCCCATCGTGTTCGGTCACTGCGTGAAGATCTACTACAAGGAAGCCTTCGAGAAGCACGGCAAGCTGTTTGACGAACTGGGCATCAACGTCAACAACGGCATGTCCACGCTCTACGAAAAGATCGAAACCCTGCCTGCTTCCAAGCGTGAAGAAATCATTCGCGATCTGCACGCCTGCCAGGAACACCGTCCTGCGCTGGCCATGGTGGATTCGGCCAAGGGCATCACCAACTTCCACTCGCCCAACGACGTGATCGTGGACGCCTCCATGCCCGCCATGATTCGCCAGGGCGGCAAGATGTGGGGTGCTGACGGCAAGCCTTACGACTGCAAGGCCGTGATGCCCGAGTCGACCTTTGCCCGTATCTATCAGGAGATGATCAACTTCTGCAAGTGGCACGGCAACTTCGACCCCCGCACCATGGGCACCGTGCCCAACGTGGGCCTGATGGCGCAGAAGGCAGAAGAGTACGGCTCGCACGACAAGACTTTCGAAATCGCTGAAGCCGGTGTGGCCAACATCGTGGACATCGCAACCGGCGAAGTGCTGCTGAGCCAGAACGTGGAAGCGGGCGACATCTGGCGCAGGTGCCAGGTCAAGGATGCACCGATCCGCGACTGGGTGAAGCTGGCCGTGACCCGTGCCCGCAACTCCGGCATGCCTGCCGTATTCTGGCTGGATGCTTACCGTCCCCACGAAGCCGAACTGATCAAGAAGGTGCAAAAGTACCTGAAGGACCACGACACCACCGGTCTGGACATCCAGATCATGAGCCAGGTGCGCGCCATGCGTTACACCCTGGAGCGCGTGGCCCGTGGCCTGGACACCATCTCGGTGACCGGCAACATCCTGCGCGACTACCTGACCGACCTGTTCCCTATCATGGAACTGGGAACCTCGGCCAAGATGCTGTCCATCGTGCCTCTGATGGCGGGTGGCGGCATGTACGAAACCGGTGCAGGTGGCTCCGCGCCCAAGCACGTGCAGCAGCTCGTGGAAGAAAACTTCCTGCGCTGGGACTCACTGGGTGAATTCCTAGCGCTGGCCGTGTCGCTGGAAGACATGGGCATCAAGAACAACAATGCCCGCGCCAAGCTGCTGGCCAAGACCCTGGACGAAGCCACTGGCAAGCTGCTGGACGAGAACAAGTCACCTTCGCGCAAGGTGGGTCAGATCGACAACCGTGGCTCGCAGTTCTACCTGTCGATGTTCTGGGCACAGGCACTGGCTGCGCAGACCGAAGATGCCGACCTGGCCGCCAAGTTTGCTCCTGTGGCCAAGCAACTGGCCGACAACGAAGCCAAGATCATCGAAGAGCTGCTGGCCGTGCAAGGCAAGCCTGCCGACATCGGTGGCTACTACCAGCCAGACCTGTCCAAGCTGGATGCCGTGATGCGCCCCAGCGCGACGTTCAACGCGGCCATTGCTTCTCTGGCATAAGCCGCTTTCAAACCGCAAGCCGCACCCATGTGCGGTGGGTTTGAGATAAAGAGAGCTACCTACGCTGTATCCATAAGGCTTTCAGATGGTTTTTTATCTGAAAGCTAATGGTGGCAAGCGGTGGTAGCTCTCTTTTTTTGTGCGGTCATTTGGAAAGAATGTGCACCGGCTGCCTGCGTCATGCCGCAAAACGCAGAATGCAAGGCACAAGACGCAGCAGCTTTATGCTTTTTTCAGGAATTCGGACTTGAGCATGAATTGGCCTTGCTCGGTCTTGCAGTCCACGTCATGGTCGCCGTTGTCATAGACCAGACGGATACTTTTGACCTTGCTGCCTTTTTTGATCACGGTGGAGGAGCCCTTGACCTTCAGGTCC
>JAEYRT010000293.1 GCA_023435325.1 Pseudomonadota bacterium
CCCATCCCAAGGTGGAGTGGTTGGCGGACCCCAGCGTGCCTGCGGGCGGCTGCCTGGTGGAAAGCCAGGGGGCACAGATTGATGGCAGTCTGGCGCGTCGCTGGCAGCGCGCTGTGGCAGCGCTGGGTCTGGTTTCCACCTGGTACGAAGGTGCTGCCCATGCCTGATGCAGTGACACCCGTAAACGACAGCCTGGAGCAGATCAAGGACATGCTGCGCGTGGGGCGTGAGCGCGCGAACCAGCCTCTGCCTTTGCACAGCCATGGCACGTTGACGCGTCTGACCGGGCTGGTGCTGGAAGCCAGCGGCCTGCGCGTGCCCGTGGGCTCGCAATGCCATCTGCAAATGCCTGGCGCCGAGCCGGTGCTGGCTGAGGTGGTGGGTTTTGCGGGTGATAAGGCGTTTCTGATGCCTGCAGGCGATATCCAGGGCCTGTCGTGCGGCGCCACCGTGACACCGGCCGAGCCTTTTGTCGCGCCGCTGCGTTTGGGGGATACCACGGCACCGTCCCTGGCCACAGGTGTGTTGCGCCTGCCCATGGGTGACGGTCTGCTGGGCCGTGTAGTGGATTCACAGGGCATTCCGCTGGACCACGCGGGTGAACTGACCCAGGTGGTGGCCGAACCACTGGACCGCGAGCCGATCAACGCCATGGAGCGCGCACCGGTGCGTGAAAGTCTGGACACGGGTGTGCGTGCCATCAACAGCCTGCTCACCGTGGGCCGTGGCCAGCGACTGGGTCTGTTTGCGGGCTCAGGCGTGGGTAAATCCGTGCTGCTGGGCATGATGGCGCGCTACACCAAGGCCGACGTCATTGTGGTGGGCCTGATTGGTGAACGTGGCCGCGAAGTCAAGGAGTTTGTCGAAGACATTCTGGGGGCGCAGGACCGTTCCCGCGCCGTGGTGGTGGCAGCACCTGCCGATGCACCACCGCTGCTGCGCATGCAGGGCGCGACCTATGCCACCGCGATTGCCGAGCATTTCCGCGACAAGGGCAAGCATGTGCTGCTGCTCATGGATTCGCTGACCCGCTATGCGCAGGCACAGCGCGAGATTGCGCTGGCCATTGGCGAACCTCCCGCCACCAAAGGTTATCCACCATCGTGCTTTGCCAAGCTGCCTGCGCTGGTGGAGCGCAGTGGCAATGGTTTGCATGGTGTGGGCTCGATCACGGCCTTCTACACCGTGCTCTCGGAAGGGGACGACCAGCAAGACCCGATTGCCGATGCTTCACGTGCCATTTTGGATGGCCACTATGTGCTCTCGCGTGCGCTGGCCGAGCAGGGCCACTATCCCGCAATTGATATTGAACAGTCTGCTTCGCGTGTCATGCACAACGTGGTCACGCGCGAGCATTTCGAATTAGCTAGACGGTTTAGAGCCGTCTATTCGCGCTATCAAAAAAGTAGGGATTTGATACAAGTAGGCGCTTATGTCAGTGGCTCCGATCCACAGGTGGATGAGGCAATTCGCCTGCAGCCTGCAATGGCAGGTTTTCTGCAGCAGACCATGTTTGAGTCTGCGTCCATGGATCAGAGCCTGACAGAGATGGCGGCCGTATTGGGTCAGCCAGGTTGAGAGAACTTGAGGGGTTTAGATGTCTTCGCTCAATGCTTTGATGATCGCGATTGAAATGGCGGTACGCAAACGGGATGAGGCGCGCCATGCACTGCGTGAGCGTCAGCGCGCCCACGATGCCGCCCAATCCCAGATGGAGCAGCTCGAGAGCTATGCCCTGGAAATGCAGCAGCGCTGGGGAGCTACGGAAGGCGCGGCCATGAAGCCGGAGGTGATGTTCCACCATCGCCAATTCATGCAACGGCTGCAGCATGCCATTGACTTGCAAACCAAAGTCATGGCGGATCAGGCCATTCGCCTGGAAGCCGCACAGAAAGCGCTGATGGCCGCCGAACTGCGTCTGAACAGCCTGAACAAGGTGGTGGAAACGCGCCGACGCGATATGGCGCTGGCCCAGATGCGCCGCGAACAAAAGCAAACGGACGAGCGCGCAGCGCTGCAATTTATCGGTCGTACCTTTGGGATGCAATTCCAGGAAGCGTAAATCATGGATATCCAGCAAGCCATTGCCCCCGCAGCGGTGAAACCGCAGGCATCGGACAAGACAGACAAAGCCGACAAGGCAGACAAGACACAGGACAGCAAGGACAGCAAGCTCCAGGCTGCGGATTTTTCGCAGCTGTTGCAAGGCCTGCAGACCGTGGAGGCAATGCCCGACGCATCGCTTGTCGAAGCGCCAGCGTTGCCAGTGCCGGATGGGGCGCTGGGTGCCGAATTGCCGTTGCAAATGCCGGTGCTGGAAAAACCGCTGCTGGACAGCGCAACAGCAGATATCGAAGCAGGTACAAGCGTGGTATGGGATACAGAGAGCCTGATCGGCCAGACCCGCAACATGGACGCCGTGGACATGGATGCTGCCTTGCAAAACGGCAGCTTCCTGCTGACGCAGCAAAATGCCGCCGGTGCTGGGCTGCGCAGTGAGGGTGCGCGTCCGCAGGTGGCGGTGGGCGAGCAGGTCAGCACCGTGGCTGCCGGCGTGCAGACACTGGCAGCCAGTTTGCTGGGCAAGGAGTCGCTCGCAGCCCCGGTGGCCGCGGCGACCACGGTTTTGTCCCAGGCCAGCGAGCTGGCCCAGTCCGTGGCACAGGCCGTTTCGGAAGCTGTGGGAACGGCAGCGGAAGACGTCAAGGAGGGCCGTGTGGCCTTGCAAGGCGCCTGGAAGCTGGACGATGCGTCCATGCAGCTCAACCCTGCCATGCAGCGCCTGGCAGGGCAGGTGGAGCAGTGGGCCGCGGCAGTGGCTGGCCTGCAGCCCCGGGCGCAGGAGCGCGCAGATGGCAGCAAGACGGCGCCTGCGGGTATCCAGTGGCTGTCTACCGGCCATGGCAGTGGTACGCAATTGATGGAAAACGCCGTGCAGGAAGCCCAGCAGGCGCAGGATGCCGCGCTGGAATCCCAGCCCGAGGCGCCTGTGGAGGACATGCGCTTCTGGCTGCAGGGTCGGCAGCAACGTGCCGAGGTGCTGATGGACAAGGATGGCCAGCCCGTACGCGTGCAAATCACGCTGCGCGGCAATGAAGCCCATGTGAGCTTCAGGGCTGACCAGGCGCAAACCCGCGACATGCTGGATGCCAGCCTGCAGCAGCTGCGTGACATGCTGCAACAGCAAGGCGTGGAGCTGGCGGGTGTGTCCGTCGAGGCGGATGCGCAAGGTGGTGCCCAGCAGCAGGCGCAGCACCCGCGCATGCCATGGGACACCGCAGTTGTGCAGCATGCGCAGGTGGCTGTCCCCGTGGAGGGGGCTGCGGCGCAGCGCCCCGTGGCCGCGCAAGGTCTGAGCCTGTATGCCTGAAGACGTCCAGACGATTTGTTTACCGGATGTTTAAGGCTTTTATTCTGGCTATGATTTGCGGCTTTTTAGAAAATAATAGCTTTTAGCGTGTCGTTGAACGCACGTTGACCGGTGACAAATCCGGTCCCCCAAGTTTGCTGAAACAAACTGTCTTTCAAGGAATACCACGTGGCCGCATCCCATACTGCCGCAGCTCCGGCACCTGCCAAGAGCAAGAAATTGATCGTTATCGGCGCGATTGTCGCTTTGCTGGTGGTGGTGGCTGCAGCGGCGCTGCTTTTTCTGTCCAACAAATCCGTGGACCCGTACGGCGTAGAAGCTCCGGCCAAAAAGGCGGTGCTGGTGCCCACATTCATGCCACTGGAAAACATGGTGGTGAATCTGGCGGATCCAGGTGGTGACCGCTTTGCCCAGGTTGGCATCACGCTGGAGCTGCAGGACGAACCCACCGCTGACCTGGTCAAGCAATACATGCCGAGCATTCGCAACGGCATTTTGATGCTGCTCTCCCAGCGCACGGCAGATGAGCTGCTGCTGCGCGAAGGCAAGGAAAAGCTGGCTGCCGACATCTTGCGTGAAGTCATGCGCCCCTTGCCTGCCAGTGTCTCCCAGCGTGTCCAGATGGATGATGAAGAGGAAGAGCGCCCACGCCGTCGCAATCCTGTGCGCCGCGTGCTGTTCTCCAGCTTCATCATTCAGTAAGCAGCACAAGGAGTCATCGGCATGAGTGATTCTTTCCTGTCGCAAGAGGAAGTAGATGCCCTTCTGGAAGGGGTGACGGGCGAGCGCCAGAAATCTGACACCGATGAGGTGGACGAGAGTTCGGTACGCAATTACGACATTTCCAGCCAGGAACGTATTGTCCGCGGGCGTATGCCCACCATGGAAATTGTGAACGAGCGTTTTGCCCGCAATTTCCGTATTGGTCTGTTCAACTTTGTGCGCCGCAGCCCTGAAGTGTCTGTGGGCACGGTGAGTGTGCAGCGCTACAGCGCTTTCTTGCGTCGCCTGGCGGTGCCCACCAACTTCAACATCGTGGCCATCCGCCCCTTGCGTGGCAATGGTTTGATCGTGTGCGAGCCTTCGCTGGTGTTCGGCATCATCGATACGCTGTACGGTGGTGCAGGCCGCCTGCAAACACGTATCGAAGGGCGCGACTTCTCGGCCACTGAGCAGCGCGTGATCAATCGCTTGGTCGATGTGATCAGCGAGGAATACAAAAAAGCCTGGCACGGTATTTATCCGCTGGAGCTGGCCTACCAGCGCTCGGAAATGCAGCCGCAGTTCGCCAACATCGCAACACCCAGCGAAATCGTGGTCTCCACGGCCTTCCAGCTGGAGATTGGCGATGTCTCGGGCTCCATCCATATCTGCATGCCCTATGCGACCATGGAGCCCATCCGCGACATTCTGTATTCGTCTACCCAAGGCGACTCGATGGAAGTGGACCGTCGCTGGGTCAAGGTGCTCACGCGTGAAATCCAGTCTGCGGAAGTGACCCTGGTGGCCGAGCTGGCACGTGCCGATGCAACGGTGGAGCAGCTGCTGGCCATGAAGCCGGGCGACTTCATCGAGCTGGAGCGCCAGCACCGCATCAAAGCCTCGATTGGTGGTGTACCGATCTTTGAGTGCCAGTACGGCACGCACAACAACAAATATGCTGTCCGCATCGAGCAATGCCTGCGTGGCGTCGATGGGACTTGGACCGGAGAGAAGAATGGAAACTGACCCAAACAACAACGGTGGTATCCCCGGGGACGATCCCTTCTCGGATTGGGCTGAAGCGCTTGAAGAGCAAAAACAGACCGATGACGTGCAGGCGGCGCTGGATGCCGAGCAAGGTGGCCCCCTGACCGGCAACCCGGCCTACAACACCGGCGCCACTGGCACGGAAGTGCCCGTGAACGACATCAACATGGTGCTGGACATCCCGGTGCAGCTCTCGGTGGAGCTGGGCCGTACCAAGGTGCCTATCAAATACATTCTGCAGCTGGCCCAGGGCTCGGTGGTGGAGCTGGACGCATTGGCCGGCGAACCCATGGACGTGCTCGTGAACGGCTATCTGATCGCCCAGGGCGAAGTGGTGGTGGTGAACGACAAGTTCGGTATCCGCCTGACTGACGTGGTCACGCCTTCCGAGCGCCTGCGTCGCGTCAGCCGTGGATAACGCCAGTTTCACTTCCTCGCTGCTGGTGCTGCTGATCATGGTCGGTGCACTGGCTGCACTGCCCTGGCTGCTCAAACGCTGGCAGCAGCGTCAGCAGGCTGCCCATGCGCTGCATGGTGTGAGCACGCAGGTGCTGGCATCCGTTGTGGTGGGGCCCAACCAGCGTGTGGTCACGGTGGAAGTAGGGCAGGGCGAAGAAAAAACCCGTCTGGTACTGGGCGTGACGGCACAAAGCATCCAGTGCCTGCATGTGCTGGGCAAACCCGCGCATGCCCAGCCCGTACCTGAGCAGTTTGCGAACTTTGGCGCCACCATGGCGCAGGTGCAGAACGCCGAACACAATCCGCAATCATGAGAGCTCGCATGCGAACAGGCTTTCCTGCCTCCAAGTCCTCCTGGATCGCGCCAGCCGCCGCCTTGGCGGCTTTTTGCTGTCTGCCCATCTCTGCCTGGGCGCAGACCGCGCCCAGCCTGCCCATCCTGATCGGCAGCGGTGAGGGCGGTGGCAACAGTTTCTCGGTCCCTATCCAGACGCTGCTGTTTTTCACGGCGTTGTCGTTCCTGCCGGCCGTCTTGTTGATGATGACGGGTTTTACGCGCATCGTGATCGTGCTGAGCCTGCTGCGCCAGGCGCTGGGCACGCAATCGGCGCCGCCCAACCAGGTCATCATCGGGCTGTCGCTGTTCCTGACGCTGTTTGTCATGGGGCCAACGCTGGATCGCGTCTATCAGGAAGCCTATGCGCCCTACAGCACCGGCCAGATGGAATTCGAAGAAGCCGTGCAAAAGGCCGAGCTGCCCATGCGCGAGTTCATGATGCGCCAGACACGCCAGACCGACTACGCCCTGTTTGCTCGCCTGGCCCAGCTGGAGCCCGGCACACAGATTGAAGATGCGCCTTTTCGCGTGGTCGTGCCGGCCTTTGTGATCAGCGAGCTGAAAACCGCGTTCCAGATCGGCTTCATGATCTTCATTCCCTTCCTGATCATTGACATGGTGGTGTCATCGATTCTGATGTCGCTGGGCATGATGATGCTCTCGCCCGTGCTGGTGGCACTGCCGTTCAAGATCATGCTGTTCGTGCTGGCCGATGGCTGGAACCTGCTGATTGGCTCGCTGGCTTCGAGCTTTGCCCTCTAGCCTGGAAGGAATGCGCCATGACACCTGAAGCCGTTCTGACCTTTGGCCGCGAAGCGCTGACGCTGTTGCTCATGATTTCCCTGCCCGTGCTGCTCACCGTGCTGGTTGTGGGTCTGGTGGTCAGCATTTTCCAGGCCGTGACGCAGATCAATGAAAACACCTTGTCGTTCGTGCCCAAGCTGATTGCCGCGGTGCTGGTATTTGCCGTGGCGGGGCCCTGGATGCTCAGCACGGTGGTGGACTTCATCCGCCGCACGATCGAAAACATCCCCAATGCCCTGGGCTAGCGCGCGGCGCATGGCCCATGGTCTGTACTGAGAGCGAGACACTGGCGTGATCGGCATCTCCGAAGAACAGCTGATGGCATGGCTGTCGCCCATCATCTGGCCCTTTCTGCGTACCCTGGCCATGTTCACGGCGGCGCCCGTGTTCTCGCAAAGAGCCATTCCGATG
>JAEYRT010000053.1 GCA_023435325.1 Pseudomonadota bacterium
GTGTGCAGCCAGATAGGCCAGCATTTTCTGGGTGAAGGGGCTTCCGTCGACAGCAAGCAAAATTTTCATGAGACATCTCCAAATTGACAAGGATGAGCGTAACCACTGGGGCCCATGTTGTCTTGACTTAAGTCATGTTTTTGTGGGCGAGTCACCAGAAGCACACGGTTGAATCATACGGTGATGCACTGCGCAGGCTGAAACTGCTCCTGTTCCCCTTTGCGGGCATAGCCCAATGGATTGGCGACGACGCGGCAGCACCAGGGCTGGCCATCGGTATGCACACCTTGCACCAGGTAATCGCTGGGGGCATGGAGATGGCCATGCAGCCACAGGTCGGCACCGGGCAGCAAATCATCCAGCGTGTTGCAAAACCCGGCGGTACCGGGCACCAGTCCATAGCGTGGATCGCTGCTGCGCAGACTGGGTGCGAAGTGGGTGGTGACTACGGTTTTGCCGTCAAAAGGCTGCTGCAGCGCGCTGCGCAGCCAGCTTTGGCAAACCAGGGCCTGTTCGCGCATGGGTGCAGCCAGGAACGGTGCGCCGTAACGGGTGCCCCCGGTTTTCTGCAGATAGAAATTGGCGGCGCGAAAGGATTTTTCGCGCAGCTTGAGCAGGCGTCCCATGTCGCCGGCCTGCACTTTGTCATCCAGCAGGGCAATCGCGTCATAGTCGGTCCACAAGGTGGTGCCGACAAAGCGCACGCCCTCAAGCACCACGCTTTCACGCTCCAGCCAGATGATGCCCAGTTGCTCACACACGCGGCGCAGGCGGGCGTGGGCCTCGTCCCAGTCCTGCATGTCGTACTCATGGTTGCCAGGCACGAAGATCACGGGGCAGGGCCAGCCTGCAAACTGGGGCAGCGGAGAAAAGCGCTCCAGTCCAAAGTTTTCGCCCTGCAACAGGCTGCCGCTTTGGTAGGAGCCAATGTCGCCGGCCAGTATCAGCACTTGCGCTTCTGCAGCGGGTTCAGGTTGAAAGTGGGGGTGAACTTCCAAGTGAAGGTCAGAAAGCAGCTGAAGTTTCATAGTCAGACAAAAAGAGCACTGGGCACATTCTCTGTCATGCCCGCGCTTTGGTGCCCCACGTGCACTTGCACTTGCGCTTGGAAGGGGCGTGCGCTGGTGGTGCGGCGGGTGGATCAGGTGAATGCCTTGAGCGTTGCCCGGTTCAAGGCCTGCAACAGCCATTCGTAAGCGGCCCGGTTGGGGCCACGCTTGTGCCAGAGGGCATCGACATGCACGGCTTGCACTTCCAGCGGCAAGGGGTGGACCTGCAGCAGGTGCTGGATGCCAGTGATGGGCACAAAGTGCCGGGGCAGCACCGTGAGCAAATCGGACTGGCTGACCACGCGGGCTGCCGTGGTGTACTGGTTTACGGTCAGGGCGATGTGCCGCTCGCGCCCCAGGGCTGCCAGGGCTTCATCGATAAAGCCATAAGCGCGGCCAGAAAAACTCACCAGCAAATGCCGTGCAGCGCAGTAGTGCTCCAGCGTCAGCGGCATCAAGGCCAAAGAATGGCCTTTGCGCATCACGGCCACATACTCTCCGTCATACAGGCGGCGGTGCTCATGCGCGACCAGATGGCCGGCTTGGGCGCGGGCGGTCAGGTCAGCCAGCACGGCTGGAAAGTGGCCCACGGCCATGTCGGCCGTTTCGTCGTCCAGCAGGCCCCGTGGGTCACGCGTGGTCAGTGGCACGATGCGGATGGTCAGGTGGGGCGCCTCGCGTTCCAGAACCGGCACAAGGTTGGGCACCAGGGTGCCCGCGGTGGCATCGGCCATGGCCAGCACCAAACTCAGGGTTGCAGTGGCGGGGTCAAACTTTTCCGGGGCAAGACTTTGCTGCAAATTGCCCAGGGCATCGCGCACCACCGGCCACAAGGTCTGAGCGCGCGGCGTGGGCTGCACACCGTGGCCCTGGCGCACCAGCAACTCGTCTCCCAAAGCATCGCGCAGGCGGCGCATGGCATTGCTCACGGCAGGTTGAGTGAGTGACAACTTGTCTGCAGCGCGTGTCAGACTGCCCTCAGCCATCACCGCGTCAAACACCCGCAGCAGGTTCAGGTCGAGAAAGCGAAAGTCATGGGGATGCATAAGACCGCCATTTAATCATCACCACTGTGAATGATCCAGATTCAAAATATAAATTTGAAGGGTTATAGGGGAAACCCTAGTATTGCGTCCTGAAACCCGCTCATCGCCACAAGCTTGCAGCGGGGTGTTCAAGGAAGAAACACACCATGACTGCCTCCAACGCCACTTTCCCTGCCCGTATCAACCCCAATGCCCTGTTACCCCGACTGGTATCGCTTTGCGCCCAGCAGTGGAAGGCATGGCAGGCGGCCCGCCGCATGGCACGTGCCGATGAGTTGACATGGAACATGGCGCTGCAAGACGCCCGCATGATGGCCGATCTTTCCCGCGCCATGGACGCTGGCGCAGCCCGCCGCTGAGTCCTACTGCCCACGCGCTGCAGGCGCGACGGTCTTTGCACGGAGAAATGCATAAAAAAAGGAGCTTGCAACGCAGGCTCCTTTTGCATTTCAGCATGTTTTGTATTTGAAACGCTTCAAATACAAGCGCTGACAGCTATGCTTATTCAAGCCGCCAGTCGCGCTTCCAACTTGGCCTTGGTGTCCAGCAAAGCCTGTGGCTTGCCGTAGGCCAGCTGGTCGAAGTGCGCGGTGTGCAATTTCATCTCTTCGGCCCAAGCGGCCTTGTCGATGCCGGTCACGGTGGCGAACTGCTCAGCGCTGAAG
>JAEYRT010000066.1 GCA_023435325.1 Pseudomonadota bacterium
AGCTTGCATTATCTTCAACAGCAACTCCTGTATTCCATCTCGCTTTCAATACCACGGAAAACACGAAGGTATAGATTAAGAGCATGATTAATGGCGTCAAAAAAGACCAAGCCATACCTGCTACCGATCCTCTGTATCTTGAAGCGATATCTCTTTTTATCAGCGAAAAGATAAGCCAGCGATTTTCAAAAAGAATATTAATTATTTTCATGCTTTAAAATTAAAAGGAGGTTAAAACCTCCTTTTATTAAACATCCAATTTCGATATGTCAGCCACTTTATTCATTGCAGAATGCAAATTCTGCAATAGTGCCAAACGATTATTTTTCACATCGACATTTTCTGCATTGACCATTACATCACTGAAGAAATGATCAATTTTTTCTCTCAGAACAGCTAGAGATTTCAGGCTTTCTGTATAAGCGCCCTTTTCGAATTGATCCTGCGCCAAGGGAGAAACTTGTTGCAATATGTCAAACAAGTTTCGCTCTGCATCCGCTTCAAACAGTTCCTTTCGAACCATTTGGCCAGCACCTGATTCTGACTTCTTCAGGATATTGCCCACACGCTTGTTGGCCGCAGCCAGGGCCTGGGCTTCAGGCAACGCGGCAAAGGCACGCTCCGCTTCCAGGCGCTTGTGCACGTCGGCCAGGCGTTGTGGGCGCAGGGCCAGCACGGCTTCCACTTCCTGGGCGGTATAGCCCTGCTCACGCAGGCTGACGGACAGGCGGTCGAAGAAGAAGTCTTCCAGCTGCGAGGTCGGGTCCTGAATCTTGTCGCCAAAGGCAGGCACGGTGCTCTTGAGCAAGGCGTGCAGGCCCAATGGCAGGTCTTTCTCCACCAGCATGCGGATGACGCCCAGCGCGTGGCGGCGCAGTGCGAAGGGGTCGCGGTCGCCGGTGGGCAGGTTGCCGATGCCGAACATGCCGACCAGGGTTTCCAGCTTGTCGGCCAGCGCCACAACCACGCCCACGTCGCCACGGGGCAGTTCGTCACCGGCAAAGCGGGGCTTGTAGTGGTCTTCGATGGCATCGGCCACGGCCACATCCAGGCCATCGTTTAGGGCGTAGTAGCGGCCCATGATGCCTTGCAGTTCGGGGAATTCGCCCACCATGTCGGTGACCAGGTCGGTCTTGGCCAGCTTGGCGGCCAGATCGGCCTGTTGCGACAGCTGTTCATTGCCCAGTTGCTGGGCAATCGCCTTGGCAATGGCACGCACGCGTTCGACGCGTTCGCCCTGGGTGCCGAGCTTGTTGTGGTAGACCACCTTGCCCAGGCCTTCCACGCGGCTTTCCAGCGTTTTCTTGCGGTCCTGGTCAAAGAAGAACTTGGCGTCGGCCAGACGGGGGCGCACCACGCGCTCGTTGCCACCGATCACGGCGGATGCGTCGGCAGGCTGGATATTGCTGACGATCAGGAACTGGTGGGTCAGCTTGCCCTGGGCATCCAGCAGCGGGAAGTACTTCTGGTTGGCCTTCATGGTCAGAATCAGGCACTCCTGGGGCACGTTCAGGAATTCCTTTTCGAATTCGCAGATCAGCACATTGGGGCGCTCCACCAGGGCTGTCACCTCATCCAGCAGGGCTTCATCTTCAATGGGGCGCACACCGCCCCCCACACGTTCGGCAGCAGCCTGCAACTGGCGCACGATATCGGCACGGCGCTCGGCAAAGCTGGCAATCACCGCGCCTTCTTCGCGCATTTGCTCGGCGTAGCTGTCGGCACTTTGAATGACCACAGGGTCGTGCTTGGCTTCAAAACGGTGGCCGTGGGTGGCATTACCGGCGGTCAGGCCCAGGGTCTTCACACCGATCAGCACTTGCGTGCCGTGCAACACAACCAGACCGTGTGCGGGGCGCACGAAGTTCACGCTGCTCCAGCCATCCTGCAGCTGATAGCGCATGACCTTGGGGATGGGCAGTTTGGCAATGGCTTCATCCAGCGCCTTTTGCACGCCATCGGCCAGCACCACGCCCTTGGCTGTGGATGCGTAGAACAGGGCTTCGGCCTTGCCTTCGCCTTGGCGGGTCAAGCCGGGCACGGCAGATTCGTCCGCACCCAGTGCAGCCAGCTTCTTCAGCAGCGCAGGGGTGGGTTTGCCTTCGGCATCCAGGCCCACCGACACGGGCATCAGCTTTTGCGAGATGGCCTTGTCTTCGGCCTGGGCCAGCACTTCGGTAATGTGGGCCGCCAGGCGGCGTGGCGAGGCATAGGCCGTCAGGCGCGCTTCACTGGAGGCCAGCAGGCCTTGGGCCTTGAGCTGATCGAACAGTGCGCCAGCAAAGGCATCTCCCAGCTTTTTGAGGGCCTTGGGAGGCAGTTCTTCAACAAACAGTTCGACAAGAAGATTCGATGCGTTCATGGTATTTTTTCGTAGCTACCAAGACTTGATACATAAGCCTTAGAGGCAAATTTGATTGATTTTTACTCCTTCCCCCTCAGGGGGAAGGGAGTTGCTGAATTAAGCGGCCTTCTTGGCTTGCTGCTCGGCGGCCTTGGCCAGCTCGGCCAGCACTTCGTCGGCATGTTCCTTCTTGGCCATGGGGAAGCCCAGGCGCGCACGGCTGTCCAGGTAGCTCTTGCCCACGGCGCGTGCCAGGTTGCGGATGCGGCCGATGTAGGCGGCACGCTCGGTCACCGAGATGGCGCCGCGCGCGTCCAGCAGGTTGAAGGTGTGGGCGGCCTTGAGCACTTGCTCGTAAGCAGGCAGTGCCAGTTGCGCGTCCATCAGTTTGTTGGCCGTATCTTCGTGCGCGGCAAAGGCGCTGAACAGGAAGTCGGCGTTGGAGTGTTCAAAGTTGTAGGTGGACTGTTCCACTTCGTTCTGGTGGAACACGTCGCCATAGCTCAGGCCATCGGTGTAGACCAGGTCGTACACCGATTCCTTGCCTTGCAGGTACATGGCCAGACGCTCCAGGCCGTAGGTGATCTCCCCCGACGCTGGCTTGCAGTCAATGACGGCCACTTGCTGGAAATAGGTGAACAGCGTCACCTCCATGCCGTTGAGCCACACTTCCCAGCCCAGGCCCCAGGCGCCCAAAGTGGGGTTTTCCCAGTCGTCCTCGACAAAGCGGATGTCGTTCTTCTTCAGGTCAAAACCCAGCGCTTCCAGCGAGCCCAGGTACAGCTCCAGAATGTTGTCGGGCGCGGGCTTCAAGACCACCTGAAACTGGTAGTAGTGCTGCAGGCGGTTGGGGTTCTCGCCATAGCGGCCGTCCTTGGGGCGGCGGCTGGGCTGCACATAGGCGGCCTTCCATGGCTCGGGACCGATAGCGCGCAGGAAGGTGGCGGTGTGCGACGTGCCGGCGCCCACTTCCATGTCATAGGGCTGGAGCAGTGCGCAGCCGTGGTCGGCCCAGTAGGACTGCAGTTTCAGAATGATTTGTTGGAAGGTCAGCATGACGTCAGCGGTGTCTGTGCCGCGCAGGCCGTGCCCGCGCAAGCGTAAGTTGTCTAGGTGCAAAAACGCCCTTGGTGTTCGGGCACGGCGCAAGCCGCGCACGGGCGCGCAAAGAAACGATTCTAGGCGCGTCGCGGTGAACTTTCCGTACCGCGCGTGGTGTCCGCGGGCACAACCCAGGCTTCCCATCAAAAAAAGTAGCTTGTAGTGCTTGATATACATGGGTTTCAAATAGTTTTCCACATGAAACACGCATGTAACAAGCGCTGCAAGCTACTTTTTTGATAATTCATGACAAAACCGCCAAAAAGCTTGGCCCTACAATGTTTTGCACCTCCTTTCATTGACCACCGCCTGCGAGAGAAACGGCATGAACCTGTTCAACATCCTCAAGAACCAGCTCATTGAAGTCATTGAGTGGACCGATGACTCACGCGACACGCTCTCCTACCGCTGGCCCGACGACGACAAGGAAATCAAGAACGGCGCCCAGCTGATCGTGCGCGAGTCGCAACAGGTGCAGTTTGTGGCCGCTGGCCAGTACGCCGACCTGTTCGGCCCCGGCAAGCACACGCTCTCGACCGAGAACGTGCCCATCCTCTCCACCATCCTGGGGTGGAAATACGGTTTCCAGTCGCCCTTCAAGTGCGATGTCTACTACATCAACACACGCCTGTTCACGGGCAACAAGTGGGGCACGTCCAACCCCGTGCTGATGCGCGACAAGGACTTCGGCGTGGTG
This sequence comes from Pseudomonadota bacterium, assembly GCA_023435325.1. Classification (GTDB taxonomy): domain Bacteria; phylum Pseudomonadota; class Gammaproteobacteria; order Burkholderiales; family Burkholderiaceae_C; genus Comamonas. Next base: position 4,143 of record JAEYRT010000066.1, read on the forward strand.
CGCATCCGCGCCTTTGGTACGTATGACTTCCGCATCGTGCAACCCGCCCTGTTCCTGAAGGAAGTGGCAGGCACGGACCAGAACTTCCGCATCGACGAGTTTGCTGACACCATGCGCTCGCGCATCGTCAGTGTGTTCACCGAAGCACTGGCCAAGGCACAGGTGCCGGTGCTGGACGTGGCCACGCGCTATGGCGATCTGGGCAGCGCGCTGGTGCAGATCATCAACCCCGCCATGGTCGAGAAGTACGGCATTGAAGTGACCAGCTTTGTGCTGGAAAACGTCTCCGTGCCGCCGGAAGTGGAACAGGCCATCGACAAGCGCTCCAGCATGAGCGCGATCGGCAACCTCAATGACTATGTGAAGTACCAGATGGGCCACGCCATGGCCAACGGCGGCGAAGGCGCAGCAGCAGCTACCATCCCTGCCACCATGGCCATGGGCTTTGGCATGGCGCAAGAGATGATGAAGCAAATGCAGCAACCTGCTGCTGCAACCACCCCTGCCTTTGGCGCACAAGTGAGCAACGACGCTTTTTCACCTGCAGCTGCGCAAGCAGCCCAAGTGTCAGCGCCTGTAGCAGCGGCGGGCTTACAGGTCTACACGCCGGAGCAAGCTGCGCAATTGCTGGGTGTGGATGTGGCTGATGTGATTGCCGAGTTAGAAGCAGGCAACCTGAAGGGCCGCAAAATTGGTGCGAACTGGCGCATTGGACAGGCTGCGATGGATGAGTTTTTGCGGGGGTGATGCATCTACTCCTTCCCCCGCTGGGGGAAGGTTGGGATGGGGGCCCAATGGGCATAGTCAGGCACCTGAAAATTGAGCATGGAGTAGCCCCCACCCTAACCCTCCCCCAACGGGGGAGTGAAAAACCGGCCCCACTTCAGCAGAAGTTCATGCCCTTGGCTGCTTTACTTTTTATTTCACGTGACCACCACCAACACCCCCGCCCCAGACGCCCCCAAACCCACCAAGGTG